>NZ_CAKLBR010000009.1:0-107955 GCF_920984685.1 Pseudomonas sp. Leaf59
AACTCGGGCTGGTCTCGATACTGGATACGATAAACCGACTCAACCGCATAGCCTGAACCGCCGTATACGGAACCGTACGTACGGTGGTGTGAGAGGACGGCGGGAGTAATCCCGCCTCCTACTCGATCCTCACAAAGCTAACCGAGAGCGGCAGTTCGCTGATCTGTTCGATGATTTTTTCTTTGACGGATTCGGCTTGCTCCTTGTTCTCATTTAGCACGGCTAGCGAGTACTCCAAAAGGTCGCGTTCGAAACGCATGGCCTTGAAGTCAGCCTCAGAGACTGTACGGAACAGCGGTTTTATTTCGGCGCGTAGGAATTCCAGCTGGTTGTGATTGAGACTGATCCAAAAGGTTTCTTCTTCCAGCTGCGCCAACGCAGCCGCTGCTTCTTTGATGACGACGGATTCCTTGGGTAACTCCGCAATCTGCAGACGAAGCTTGGTGATTTCTCGCGCAGCGATATCGATATAATCACAGTTGGTGGCTTTCTCTATCTTGTCGAGCCGCAGACCAACTAGCCGTATAGGGAGTGGCAGCTGGGGATTGAGTTCTTTGCCCTTGGGGTTGAGCTTGAAGTATTCGAAGTTGTCCCAGCAATCGAGAATTAGGAATGCTTCTTTCTCGGTGCACCAGGGCTTGGGTTTTCTGGTTTCCAATAGCCTCGTTCCACGGCCGACCATTTGCCAGAACTTAGTATAGGAATACACCGGTTTTGCGAAGACGAGGTTGACGACCTCGCGCACGTCGATGCCGGTATCGAGCATGTCGACGCTGATAGCAATACGCGGCATATCGTTGTTGGTGAATTGGTCGAGCAAGCCGCCTTTGCCATATACGCGGGGGTCGTCCGATATAAGCACCTTAGCCAGCTCGCCGTGGTATTGCGGATAGAGCCTGTCGAAAATTTCCTCGAGGCGCCGGGCATGGGCCTTTGTGGCGCAGAAGAAAATGGTCTTACCCGGGAGAACGCCGTTGGCATCCTTGATGGCTTCCTCCATAAACTCACGGACGATCAGGGTGTTGGTGCCCTTATTGATCACCTGCTTTTCGAGCTGTGAGCCCTCAAAGTTAATTTCTTCAATCTCTTTACCTTGCAGGATCAGCTTTTTTTGGTCTTCCAGCGAAATGGTACGCTTGCTGATGCCTTCCATCTGAAACTTGGTCTGAATCTTCATGACTTGGAAGTTGCAGAGATAAGGTGGCACGTTGTTAACGGCCTCCTCGAAGGTGTAGGCAAAGGTCGGCATGCCGTCTTCACAATGGAATAGCTGGAAGGTATTGTGGTCAATGACGTCAGTCGGTGTAGCCGTCAAACCCAGCGTGATGGTTTTGAAGTAGTCGAGCACTTCGCCGTAGGTGTTGTAGATCGAGCGGTGGCTCTCATCGACAACAATGAAGTCGAAGAAGTGCGGTGACAGGTGCTGTGCGCTATCCCGAATAATGTTGAGCATTGTCGGGTAGGTGGCCACATAGATACGGCGGTCTTTAGCGATGAGCTTTTCGCTCGCGTTGGGCCAACGTGGCTCGTTGGGAAGGTGCTCTTTGAAGGCAGCTAACGCTTGCTCGCGCAGTGCGATGCGATCGACTAGAAACAATACCCTCTCGACATGGCCTGCGCGCATCAGCGCATCGACCATGGCAATGCAGGTTCGGGTTTTGCCAGTGCCGGTGGCCATCACCAGTAGGAAGTCGCGGTTTTTCCGTTCGATGCCTTCGAGTACCGAGCGAATTGCACGGATTTGATAATCACGGCCGGCAATCGAGGTGTTGATGAACTCATGTGTCAACTGTTTACGGTTGCGGCGGATATAGGCGAATCGCTCAAGATCGTCCCTAGTGGGATAACCAACGACCTTACGCGGCGGCGCGTTCCCTAGGTCCCAAAAGTAGGTTTCGTAGCCATTGGTGTAGAAGCAAAACGGCAGCTCACAACCCAACTGTTGCTGGATGTTGTAGCAATACTGTTTGGCTTGTTCGCGGCCTATGGCCGCTTCCTTGCTAGTTTTTTTGGCTTCAATCACAGCCAGGGGTTTGCGGTTTTTACCCAGTAAGACGTAGTCACTGAATTGGTGGCCTTCGTATGGGGGGCGCGGTTTGGTCAATCCTTCAGGTAAGACGGTCAGAATGTCGAACTCTTCGAGCACCTGCGTGAGATCCTTGACGTTCCATCCCGACTGGGCGAGCTGCTGGTCGATCATGTCGGCCCGTGTCTGTGCTTCGGATTTCGACATACCTACCATCCCCATGAGAGGTAAAAGGACTTCTGCCCTGTAATGCTTGTGGCTAAATTTTGTTCATTTGCTTGGCGCAGACTTTCGAGTGTTACGGAACTCTTGAACAGCCCTCCCCACTCGGCCGTTTTGCACAGTTCGGAGTGCTCCAGTTTCTTATTTTGCATTTGCCCATCCTGGCTCACAAGTAGACTTCCCTCATCCGCGATCTTCAATCCAGCACGACCAAAAACTCGGTCGCCAAGGCTATCGGCTGGACATCCCGGACGTTGCGTTGCAACGAAACCAAACCGTAATCCGCCATTAAGCGAAGGGTGCGCGACAGATTCGGCACCTTTCGACCGCTGAGTTCAGCTAGCTCAGTGAGAGATTTCGGTTGCTTTTCATGGATCAGTCGCAGCAAGCGCCGGTTGTCGTCCGACAGTACGGCGGCCAAGGAGGCTAAAGAAGGGAACCAGATGCTCGGTGTCTCTTTTAGCTTTGGTAGCGAACCCTCGTGGCGTCTGATACCGACGATACAGCTCTCCATTGCCAATACTTCCTAATAACGACTAATCGTGAATTGTATCAGTGCCTGATAATGATCGTCGATCAGTGGCACTCCTTTGCCGTAGTCATCCGAATGGGGACATTACTCTTCTTTGAGGGCTAGTTCATAAGCCTTGGAAAAGCTTGTGAGATCTGTACCTAGGACAAGGCATAAGTCACGAAGCTGAACGGTATCGAGCCTCCTTACCCCCCGTTCCACATCACTCATGAATGACTGCGGCCTATCCAGAGCAGCAGAGCACTGAGCTTGAGTCAGTCCTGACTCGACACGTATGCGTTTCAGCACTTGAAGAAAAATGGCGTGCTCACGCCGATAAATAGCTTTGGTCATGGCCGTATCCGGGAAGGTGCGGCCTGCAAAGCTATATCTGCTTTTGGGATATCTGATTTTCAGTTATTTTGTGCTGAACGGATGACTAGGGGATAAGCGATGAGAGTGCTGTGGGAGTTTTTTCGAGTGTTGTGGGCCGTGGGGTGTCTGCCTGTTGGCGCCTTGTTGCTGATTGTGGTGATTCTGTGCGGTTTCAGCCTGCCGTTCTTCTTGGGATTCTCCAGTGGAGCTGACCCCGCTGTTCGGTGGCTATTCTGGGCGCTAGCTTTCTATTTCGTGGGAGGGGCATGGTTATTCTGGTAATCGGGCACTTGCTCGTAACGATGTTGCTGTTCTTACGGCGCTTGGATTCTGCCATCAGCACATTAGAGAGCTGAAGCAACAGGGCGGATTCCGGTCTTCCTCTATCGCGCAAAATACAAGAATGATCACACGCCTCCGTAAAGTGGAAGATACTCATGCTCAGTGACCGCGCGCCGCTAACAATTGCCGCCAACGTGTTGGCAAGCTCCTCCATTCAATCTGTTCTCTGCTCTTCGTCTTATCACGCCCGTGGCTGGCAAATACTTGATCGTTGGGCGTTTAGCTGTCCAGAGCAGCTTCGTAAGCTGGAGGCGGACGGAGAGGTCATCTTGTTGGGAAGATTGTTGGAACAACAGGAAATCGAGCATCAAGTGCTGTGAGTCGCCAGGGACTGGCGGTATCACAAACCCTACCTTGTCCTAGTCTTTCCTTTCCGTATTTAGATAAGTTTTGCACTATTCGGTTACAGCTGGGATGAAAGAGGCATTGGCATTGAGGGGGCGCCATGGGTACGAAAAAAGTACGAATTCAAAACGATTACATAAGCAAAAAGAACGTCATCCGTCAGCAGCTGAGGATACGGCGATTGGATGGCGAGAAAGACGGTAGAGCGACAGCTAGGATTTACCGAATTGCCCCTAGCCTTGAGTGACTTTCTGACACAGAGCTAGGAGGTAAGCAGCATGCGTGCACGCTTGACGTTGATACCTGGCTAGGCCTTCATCCTGGAGGCGGTGGATGACCTGCAGCCACTGATCCGCCGTCCATCCAATTTCTGCTCCGGCAATGCGTGGAACTAGTGGGTATACGCCCGTAATGTTGCTGTCAGGAGCTGTTAGCAGGTGCAGCAAAGCAACTTTGTCCTCTGTGGTGCAATTCAGTAAACGTGGGGAGCGCCAAAAATTCTGGTCCCGAATGGTTCGTTGTCTACTCATGCTCACTGCTCCCGGTGCAAAGGAGATGAATCCAGCCAGGACAGGTCATTGTCGCGCTTCCACCTGTGATTTCTTTGTGGGTCTCCCTGTGCGTTTCGGATGTAAAAAAGGTGCGATGACGGTGGCTGAATCTCGACTCTCGGTGTTGCCGGTGCGCATCCAAGTTCTCAGATCACCCAGTCTCCATCTCAATCTTGACAGTCCCGGTACAGGCTCAAGCCCCGGCAGTTTGCGCTGACGGACCGTAAGCACGCTGAAGCCTGTCATCGCCGCAACTTCAACCACGCCAATCAGAACGTCGTCGCCAAGCTTCTGTATTTTCTGGATGGTTTCATAATCTACTGTCATCGCTTTATCGCTCGATTGATCTGGTGAGGCCAGCTTTTGCCAATCAGACGCTCAATCACTAGGACAGCTTTTTAACAGATGAAAGGTTTTCTGAACGACGGGGCCGCAATAAGAGGCGATTGCTGACCCGGCAACAGTGCCTCGTAGACCTATGCTGGGTTCGCGCGGGCGTGTTGCAAGATCAGTGGTCAGCTCCAAGCTGACCACTGAGAATTAGCCATAGGTCTGATCAAGCCAGCTTTGCCGCGAGCTCTTCTGCGGTGATGTTGTAGTAACGCTTCAGCATGTTCACCTCCCGATGGCCCGTCACGCTGGCGAGCTCGATCAAATTCGGCAGCTTGGTCGCAAGCCTACATGTCGCTTCATGCCGCAGATCGTGAAAGCGTAAATTGATCAGGAAGTCTTCCTGAGGCGTTACCTGCGCCGCCCCGCAATCCCCCAGGTATTTCAGCCTCGCTCGCTCCATGCCTCGCACGAAGGCCTTCTTGAGAGCGTCGGTGGTGGTGGGGAAGACTCGACCGCACAGCGAGCGCGGCAAGTCCTTCAGCAGCTGAATAGCCTTTGGTGAAAGCGGGACGGTTCTGGGCAGTCCGTTCTTAGTCGCTGGAAGGTGCGCGGTTCTGCGATCCAGGTTCACATGCTTCCAGCGCAGCTCGAAAATCTCGCCACGGCGCATGGCTGTCTCAATCGCCAGTTGGACCATGGGCCGTATCCAGGGATTGTGTGAGGCATCGGCGTAGGTCCCATCAGCGCGTCGCTCACGGAGCTCTAACGCGCCGAGCATGTATTGCTCTTCAATGGGGTCCAGTCGTCGCGAGCGTTCGTCGTTGTAGCTTGGACGGCTAACCATCCTGACCGGGTTCTCGGCAAGGTGAATTCCCCACTCGCGGCGAGCGACCTCAATCACACACTGAAACAACGCAAGCTCACGCTTCACCGTGTTGCCTTTGCGAATCTTCAGGCGCTCGTCACGGTAGCGAGCAAAATCTGAAGAGGTGAGGGTAGCGACGATACGCGTCGCCAGCGGATGACGCTTGAGCGCTTCCAGGCGTTTGATTTCCGAATAGGCGCCTTTGTGCTTCGGAGCGATCTCGGATATGTAGCGATCAATGAGTTGATGAAAGGCGGTGCGCTCAGCCTCGACGCGAGAGACAAAAATACCCCGGTCGATTTCGCTTTCGATCATGCGTGCCCAGGCTTGGGCGTCTGATTTGGTTTCGAAGGTTTTGCGCTTGGCCGGGTAGCCCTTACGGCGGATTTGCGCTTCCCACTGATACTCGCCGCGATTCCTGATTGTTGCCATTTCGACCATTCCCGCCACTTTTGAGTGTGGCAAATTTGTGGAAAAAACGACTTTCAGGACTAGGACAGGTTTCTGTCAGGAGCGCTATCCCCTTGTAATACAAGGGAAAGAAGATGGTGCACCCGGCGGGATTCGAACCCACGACCCCTGCCTTCGGAGGGCAGTACTCTATCCAGCTGAGCTACGGATGCTTGTGCGGGCGCCATCATACCCATGTCGACCTTGGGCGTCCATGCTGGGTTTGGCCGCTGGATCGTAGGAAACCCTTCCGCCAGGGCTCTGCAGCGGGGGCCGGTGGTCGATGGGGTGGAACGCTGTTCTCACACGCTGATCAGACTCACCGAAAACGCGGGCGCTTTTCGTTCTTTTTTTCGAACAGACTATTGCCCTGTACCCCCATTGCTCCTAGGATTCGTTTGAGATTTCAAACGCTCTGTCTCCCGTGCGCCGTTTCACTCACGTTGCGCGCTGGGGCTGATTTCCCTGACGGCAGCCCACAAGGCGCCTTTCTACAACTCTAATTCGCTCCGCGTGCGCGCGGTGCTGTTAAGGAAAGCCGACATGCAGCTCAAAGATACCCAGTTGTTCCGCCAGCAAGCCTTTATCGATGGGGCTTGGGTCGACGCGGACAACGGTCAAACCATCAAGGTCAATAACCCGGCCACGGGCGAGATTCTCGGCACCGTGCCGAAGATGGGCGCCGCGGAAACCCGCCGTGCCATCGAGGCCGCCGACAAGGCGCTGCCGGCCTGGCGTGCCCTTACCGCCAAGGAGCGCGCGAACAAGCTGCGCCGCTGGTTCGAGCTGCTGATCGAAAATCAGGACGACCTCGCTCGCCTGATGACCTTCGAGCAGGGCAAGCCGCTGGCCGAGGCCAAGGGCGAGATCGTCTACGCCGCGTCCTTTATCGAGTGGTTTGCCGAAGAGGCCAAGCGTATCTATGGCGATGTGATTCCCGGCCACCAGCCCGACAAGCGCCTGATCGTGATCAAGCAGCCTATCGGCGTGACCGCTGCCATTACCCCGTGGAACTTCCCGGCCGCGATGATCACCCGTAAAGCCGGCCCGGCCCTGGCCGCCGGTTGCACCATGGTGATCAAGCCGGCGTCGCAAACGCCGTTCTCGGCCCTGGCTCTGGTTGAGCTGGCGCACCGTGCCGGTATCCCGAACGGTGTGCTGAGTGTGGTCACCGGCAGCGCCGGCGACATCGGCGGTGAGCTGACCAGCAACCCGATCGTGCGTAAATTGTCGTTCACCGGCTCCACCGAAATCGGTCGCCAGCTGATGGCTGAATGCGCCAAGGACATCAAGAAAGTGTCCCTGGAGCTGGGCGGCAACGCACCGTTTATCGTGTTCGATGACGCTGACCTGGATAAGGCCGTCGAAGGCGCGATCATCTCCAAGTACCGCAACAATGGGCAGACCTGTGTCTGCGCCAACCGCCTGTACATTCAGGATTCGGTGTACGACGCGTTCGCCGAAAAACTTAAAGTGGCCGTGGCCAAATTGAAGATCGGCAACGGCCTGCAAGACGGCACCACCACCGGCCCGCTGATCGACGAAAAAGCCGTGGCCAAGGTCAAGGAGCACATCGCTGATGCCCTGAGCAAAGGCGCGAAGCTGTTGGCCGGTGGCAAGGCGATGGAAGGCAATTTCTTCGAGCCAACCATTTTGGTCGATGTGCCGAAGAATGCCGCCGTGGCGAAGGAAGAAACCTTCGGCCCGCTGGCGCCGCTGTTCCGCTTCAAAGACGAAGCCGAAGTGATCGCGATGTCCAACGACACCGAGTTCGGCCTGGCGTCCTACTTCTATGCCCGCGACCTGGGCCGTGTGTTCCGCGTGGCTGAAGCGTTGGAATACGGCATGGTCGGCGTCAACACCGGGTTGATCTCCAACGAAGTGGCGCCGTTCGGCGGCATCAAGGCGTCGGGCCTGGGCCGTGAAGGCTCCAAGTACGGGATCGAGGATTACCTGGAAATCAAATACCTCTGCCTGGGCATCTAAGCCCCGGTTTGGCATTGCAGTAAACGCAAAGGGCACGAGAGCGCTGACCCTTTGCGTGTTTCACACCGTTATTCGCAGTGGCCGGGAACGCTGTGGCAGTCGATCATCGCATGCTGCCGCAGTGGCTTCCCCGCCACGTATTTCCTTGCACAGCGCCACCCGATGAGTGGCGAATGAGGACTTTATGAGCAAGACCAACGCTTCCCTGATGAAACGCCGCGAAGCCGCTGTACCGCGCGGTGTTGGCCAGATTCACCCGATCTTCGCCGAGTCCGCGAAGAATGCCACCGTGACCGACGTTGAAGGTCGCGAGTTCATCGACTTCGCCGGCGGTATCGCCGTGCTGAACACCGGCCACGTGCACCCGAAAATCATCGCCGCCGTGACCGAGCAACTGAACAAGCTGACGCACACCTGCTTCCAGGTATTGGCGTACGAGCCGTACGTGGAGCTGTGTGAAAAAATCAACGCCAAGGTGCCGGGGGATTTCGCCAAGAAAACCCTGTTGGTCACTACCGGTTCCGAAGCCGTTGAGAACGCCGTGAAGATCGCCCGCGCCGCCACCGGCCGTGCCGGCGTGATCGCCTTCACCGGCGCTTACCACGGCCGCACCATGATGACCCTGGGCCTCACCGGCAAAGTCGTGCCGTACTCGGCCGGTATGGGCCTGATGCCCGGCGGCGTGTTCCGCGCGTTGTTCCCGAACGAACTGCACGGTGTGAGCGACGACGACGCCATCGCCAGCATCGAGCGCATCTTCAAGAACGATGCCGAGCCGCGTGATATCGCCGCCATCATCATCGAGCCGGTGCAGGGCGAGGGCGGTTTCTATGTTGCGCCCAAGTCCTTCATGAGGCGCCTGCGCGAACTGTGCGACAAGCACGGCATCCTGCTGATCGCCGACGAAGTGCAAACCGGCGCTGGCCGTACCGGCACCTTCTTCGCCATGGAACAGATGGGCGTTGCCGCCGACCTGACCACCTTCGCCAAGTCCATCGCCGGCGGTTTCCCGCTGGCCGGTGTGTGCGGCAAGGCTGAATACATGGACGCCATCGCTCCGGGCGGCCTGGGCGGCACCTACGCCGGCAGCCCGATTGCCTGCGCGGCTGCGCTGGCGGTAATGGACGTGTTCGAGGAAGAGCACCTGCTGGACCGTTGCAAAGCGGTGGGTGAGCGTTTGGTGACCGGCCTCAAGGCGATTCAGGCCAAGTACCCGGTGATCGGTGAAGTGCGCGCCCTGGGCGCGATGATCGCGCTGGAACTGTTCGAAGACGGCGACAGCCACAAGCCGAACGCTGCAGCGGTCGCCGCCGTGGTGGCCAAGGCGCGGGACAAGGGCTTGATCCTGCTGTCCTGCGGCACCTACGGCAACGTGTTGCGCGTGCTGGTACCGCTGACCTCGCCGGACGAGCAACTGGACAAGGGCCTTGCGATCATCGAAGAGTGTTTCTCCGAGCTCTAAGCATCTGATTACACAGATGAACCCTTGTGGGAGGGGGCTTGCTCCCGATAGCGGTCTATCAGCCAACAAATAGAGGGCTGACACACCGCTATCGGGAGCAGGCCCCCTCCCACATTTATTTTGTGCCTGGCATCACATTAGTCGGCGATCACGCGGTTTTTGCCCAGGCGCTTGGCCTCGTACATGGCGGCGTCGGCGCGGGCGAACAGGCTGTCGAGGGTCGAGTCGCTTGCGCGCAGGCTCGCCAGGCCCTGGCTGACCGTCACGTTGAAAGCGCGGCCGTCATAACTGAAGCTCAGCGCCTGGATCTCTCTGCCCAGGCGCTGCGCCACCTGCAGCGCCATCTCCGGTGCGCAACCGGGCAGCACTGCGGCGAACTCTTCGCCTCCAATGCGTCCGAACAGGTCGCCACGGCGCAATACTCCTCGGCCGCTTTCGGCGATACGCCGCAGCACCTGATCGCCCTCCAGGTGGCCGTACGTGTCGTTGATGTCCTTGAAGTCATCGATGTCCAGCAACAGGAACGCCAGCGGCGCGCCCTGGGCACAAGCGACGTCGAAGGCCTGGTTGGCGCATTCGAAAAAGTGCCGGCGGTTGCTGCTCTGGGTCAGTACGTCGGTAGTGGCCAGGCGGTGCAACTCCAGCTCCAACTGCTTCTTTTCGGTGATGTCCTCGGCGATGCCCACCACGATCAGCGGTTTATCGGGATCGGCCTGCTGATTGATGTAGCACTTGTCGCAGAGCCAGCGAATTTGCCCGTCGGCGGTGATGATGCGGTATTCACGGTCTTCCACGGCGCCAGTGGTCAGCACGCGGGACAGGCTCTGTTCGGCGTAGTCGAGGTCTTCGGGGTGAATGCTGTTGCGCCATTCGCGGTGGTCGGCGAGCAGCAGGCTTGCCGCTCTTCCAAAAACACGCTCGTAGGCCGGGCTCACATAGAGCACGCGACGTGTTTCCCAGTCGACAGCCCACAGCACCGCATTCACGCTCACCAGCAGTGAGCTCAGCAACTTCTCGCGCTCACTCAGACGCTCGACTTCACCCTGCGCATGCATCAGCGCAAGCAGGGTGGCAGCCGCCGCCGGGCGGGGCGGTTCAGCGGTTGGAAGGTCAGGCGAAAGGGGCTTTTCGTGAACCATCGGCACAACTCTCTCTGGGCGCGCCGCAAGGTGGAACAGCGGTCACAACAAGGGGCCACCATGATGGCGAAGTGTTCTTTGAGAGAGGGTAAATGCGTCGAAGTTCCATGAACGGCACGGATTGTCGGTGCCCGGAAAATGACGTCAGAAACAGGATAAGTGGGAGGGCGGACCCTCCCACGGTACCGTCAGACCGTCGCGGGACGCAGCGAGTAGGTTTTCAATTGGTGGGCAAAATCGCGCAGCGACTGGATACCGCTGGCCTCGGCCTCGTGCACCCATTCCTTGATCGCCGCCAGCATGTCATGACCGTTCGAGCTGGTCTTGAGCCAGATCTGTTGCAGCGCCAGACGCTTCTCGTAGATCACTTTCAGGGCCTGGCTGTGTTCCAGCAGGCTCTGGATGCGCAGGTGATGGCGATCGTCCAGCAGGCTGGTTTCACGGGACAGCAGGCGCTTGGCGCGATGGAATTGGTGGCGCACCGAATGGTCGACCCTCGCCAGCTCCTGCTTGACCAGCGGGCCGATCACCAGCTTGCGGTACTGGGCCATGATCTGGAAGCGGTTGTTGAGGATCGCCATGGCGGTGTCCATGTCCAGATGGCCCTTGCCTTCGACGCGATGGGCAATCGGCGCAACCCGCTGCACCTTGGCCAGACGCAGGAAGCTGAACACCTTGATCCAGGCCCAGCCCATGTCGAACTCCCACTTTTTCACCGACAGCTTGGCGGAGTTGGGGTAGGTGTGATGGTTGTTATGCAGCTCTTCGCCGCCAACGATGATGCCCCATGGCACAAGGTTGGTGGCGGCGTCGCGGCATTCGAAGTTGCGATAGCCCACGGCGTGACCCAGACCGTTGATGACGCCGGCGGCCCAGAACGGAATCCACATCATCTGGATCGCCCAGATGGTGATGCCGATGGTGCCGAACAGCAGCAGGTCGATCACGCCCATGATCGCCACGCCCAGCAGCGGGTAGGGCGTGTAGAGCTTGCGTTCGATCCAGTCGTCCGGGCAGTTCTTGCCGTAGATGCGCAGGGTTTCCGGGTTTTCCGCTTCGGCGCGGTACAGCTCGGCGCCCTTGCGCATGACGGTGGACAGGCCCTTGATCACCGGGCTGTGCGGGTCATCGACGGTTTCGCACTTGGCGTGGTGCTTGCGGTGGATGGCGGTCCACTCGCGGGTGTTCTGCGCCGTGGTCAGCCACAGCCAGAGACGGAAGAAGTGTTTCAGGCCGGCATTGAGCTCCAGGGAGCGATGGGCTGAATAGCGATGCAGATAAACCGTGACCCCGACAATGGTCACGTGGGTCATCAACAGGGTGACTGCCACCAGTTGCCAGGCTGACAGATCGAGAAAACCGTTGTACCACATAGGCTGTATGGCCCTCAGATAAAGAAAAGAACAGCTCACGCATTATCACTAAGCCTACACAGAAAACCAGACACCCTTTCAGATAGGAGTGACTGGATGTTTCTTATTCTATAATCCGTAACCTTTGTAGGGCGATGCTGTTTTTTGGGTAAGGATTACTGGGCATATGCTGTTTTCGTACCGAGGTGCCCTGCTGACGGGGCTGGTCTACCTGTTGGTTTCCATCGCGTGGCTGCTGTTCAGCCCCCTTTTATTGATCAACTTTCTCGATGAACCACCGGCATTGCAGTACGGTTTTCCGGTGAGCGGCTCTATATGGGTGGCGCTGAGTGCGCTGCTGATCTGCCTGATCTGCGCCCGCGCTGCCCGTACCAACCGTCTGCTGCGCCCCTTGAAGGAAAACCGCGAGCGTCTGCGCCAGGCTGCCGCTGTGTTCGATTGCACCCGTGAAGGCGTGTTGGTCACCGATAGCGCGGGCCAGATCGTGCATGTCAATCGCGCCTTTATCACCATCACCGGCTACCGCCGCGAGGAGGTGCTGGGGCGGCAACCGAGCCTGTTCAAGTCCGGGCACCATTCGTCGAATTTTTACCGGCAGATGTTCCAGACCCTCGAACTAGAGGGTGAATGGAGCGGCGAAATCTGGAACCGGCGCAAAAGCGGCGAGATTTATCCACAGTGGCAAACCATCCGGGTCATCCATGACGACGACGGCCATGTCAGCCATTACGTCGCGGTGTTTTCCGATATCAGTGCCATCAAGGACTCCGAGCACGAACTGGCGCACCTGGCCCATCACGACCCGCTGACCGACCTGCCCAACCGCCTGCTGTTCAGCGACCGCGCCGAACAGGCGCTGGCGTCGGCGCAGGTGCACAAACGTGGCTGTGCGTTACTGCTGCTGGACCTGGACCACTTCAAGATCATCAACGACAGCCTTGGCCACAACGTCGGTGACCAGTTGCTCAAGCACGTGGGCGAGCGCCTGGCGGGCCTGTTCGGCCCCGGCGTGACCCTGGCGCGCCTGGGCGGGGATGAGTTCGCCGTGCTGGCGGAAAACTGTCCACAGGTGACCCAGGCGGCAGCCCTGGCGCACCGCATGCTCGCGGCGATGAAGGATCCGTTCGTGTTCGATGGCAACCAGCTGTTTATCAGCGCGAGCATTGGCATCAGCCTGTTCCCCGGCGATGCCCTGAGCGCCGAACAACTGCTGCGCAACGCCGATTCGGCGCTGTTCAAGGCCAAGAGCGCGGGTCGCGAAGGCTTCGCGCTGTACACCGAAGAGCTCACCGCCCACGCGCAAAGCCGGGTGGAAATCGCCGGCGAGTTGCGGCGCGCCCTCGACCGCGACGAACTGCGCGTCTACTACCAGCCGGTGCACAACCTGCAGGACGGCCGCCTGATCGGTGTCGAAGCGCTGGTGCGCTGGCAACACCCGGAGCGCGGCCTGGTGCCGCCCGGCGAATTCATCCCCATCGCCGAGCGTACCGGGCTGATTGCCGATATCGACGGGTGGGTGATGCTCCAGGCCTGTCGGCAGATGTGCCGATGGCTGGCCGAGGGCAGGCCGCTGGGGTTCATGGCGGTCAACGTCTCCAGCCGGCTGTTCGCCCGGCGCGAGCTGTACGAACACGTGGCGCGGGTGCTGCACGACACCGGCCTGAACCCGGCTTTCCTGGAGTTAGAGGTCACCGAAAGCGCGGTGATGGACGACCCGGACATGGCCCTGGAACAGCTGCACCGCCTGCGCGAACTGGGCCTGCGCCTGGCCATCGATGACTTCGGAACCGGATATTCTTCCCTGCTGCGCCTCAAGCGCCTGCCGGTGCACAAACTCAAGATCGACAAGGGTTTCGTCGCCGGGTTGCCGGAGGATGACTATGACGTTGCCATCGTACGCGTGGTGATCGCCCTGGCCAAAAGCATGGGCATGCAGGTGCACGCCGAAGGCATCGAGCAGGCGGAGCAGGCCCGCTTCCTGCTGGACCAGGAATGCGACATGGGGCAGGGGTACTGGTTTGGCAAGCCCAAGCCGGCCACAGATATCGAATGGTCAAACTCCCTCGCGATTCGAACTTGAAACCCAGTCGACTGTGGGAGGGGGCTTGCTCCCGATTGCGGTTTACCAGTTGGCACATTGATCAGCTGATCCGCCGCCATCGGGAGCAAGCCCCCTCCCACGATTGCATCTTCGTTCGAATTGAATTTTTAGTTATATAAACATTCTTAAATAGTATTTTTAAGAATATCCGCGCTTATCTACTATCGCTCCCACGCCGCAAGCAGTTCCGCCACTGCCAGGCACTATTCATTTCAGGAGCGAGACCATGAGCGCATCTCTTCGTAGCGTCGACGGCCAGGACGAAGCAGCCATTTTGCGTGAGATCCAGAGCGCGCTGCGCGACCTGCGGTTCGGCGCGGTGGAAATCACTGTGCACAACGCACAGGTGGTACAGATCGAACGTAAAGAGAAATTCCGTTTGCAGAACCCGGGTAACAAACCGAGCTAGGCAGCCACGGCGATTCGCAACACCCGCAACCATAAGAAAAAGCCAACACCCAGAATTCTAGGAGCTTCCATGTCGTCGATTCGCCGTTATGCCCTGGCCGCGCTGGCCAGTGCCGTGTTTGCCGGTTCCGCCGTTGCCAAGGACTACGAGTTGCTCAACGTCTCGTACGACCCTACCCGTGAGCTGTATCAGGACTACAACGCGGAGTTCACCAACTTCTGGAAGCAGTCCCACCCCGGCGACACCGTCAAGATCCAGCAATCCCACGGCGGTTCGGGCAAGCAGGGCCGTGCTGTGATCGACGGCCTGCGCGCCGACGTGGTGACCCTGGCCCTGGCCGGCGACATCGACGAAATTGCAAAATTGGGCAAAACCCTGCCGGAAAACTGGCAGACCCGCCTGCCGGACGCGAGCACGCCGTACACCTCGACCATCGTGTTCCTGGTGCGCAAGGGCAATCCCAAGGGCATCAAGGACTGGGGCGACCTGATCAAGAAAGACGTGTCGGTGATCACGCCGAACCCGAAAACCTCCGGCGGTGCGCGCTGGAACTTCCTCGCCGCCTGGGCCTATGGCCTCAAGGCCGGTGGCAGCGAAGCCAAGGCCCAGGAATACGTGAAGGAACTGTTCAAACACGTGCCGATCCTCGACACCGGGGCGCGTGGCTCGACCATCACCTTCGTCAACAACGGTCAGGGTGACGTGTTGCTGGCCTGGGAAAACGAAGCGTTCCTGGCGCTGAAAGAAGACGGCGGCGCCGACAAGTTCGACATCGTCGTGCCGTCCCTGTCGATCCTCGCCGAACCACCGGTGGCCGTGGTCGACAAGAACGCCGAGAAAAAGGGCAACACCGAGATCGCCACCGAATACCTCAAGCACCTGTACAGCCCGGCTGGTCAGGAGATTGCGGCGAAGAACTTCTACCGCCCACGCGATGAAAAAGTCGCCGCCCAATACGCCAAGCAGTTCCCCAAACTGGACCTGGTGACTATCGACAAAGACTTCGGCGGCTGGAAAACTGCCCAACCGAAATTCTTCAACGACGGTGGCGTGTTCGACCAGATCTACACGGCGCAATAAACATACCGGCCTCCCTGTGGAATGCGGCCTGCTCCCACAAAAACTCATTCCTGCAGTGGTATCTACCCTTTAACCAAGGACTCTCATGTCGCGTCGTATCTCCCCCGTCATACCCGGCTTCGGGCTGACGCTGGGCTACACCGTGGTGTACCTCAGCCTGATTGTGCTCATCCCCCTGGCGGCGATGTTCGTCCACGCCGCTCAACTCACCTGGGATCAGTTCTGGGCCATCATCTCCGCTCCGCGCGTGCTGGCGGCGTTGAAACTGAGCTTCAGCACCGCGCTCTACGCCGCGCTGATCAACGGTGTGATCGGCACGCTGCTGGCTTGGGTGCTGGTGCGTTACACCTTCCCCGGTCGCAAGATCATCGATGCGATGATCGACTTGCCGTTCGCCCTGCCCACCGCCGTGGCCGGTATCGCGCTCACCGCGCTGTACACGCCGACCGGCCTGGTCGGGCAGTTCGCTGCCGACCTGGGCTTCAAGATCGCCTACACGCCCCTGGGCATCACCCTGGCGCTGACCTTCGTCACCCTGCCCTTCGTGGTGCGCACGGTGCAGCCGGTACTCGCCGACATCCCCCGGGAGATCGAAGAAGCCGCCGCCTGCCTGGGCGCCAAGCCGCTGCAGGTGTTCCGCTACATCCTCGTGCCCGCGCTGCTGCCGGCCTGGCTTACCGGCTTTGCGCTGGCGTTTGCCCGAGGCGTGGGTGAGTACGGTTCGGTGATCTTCATCGCCGGCAACATGCCGATGAAGACCGAAATCCTGCCGCTGCTGATCATGGTCAAGCTCGACCAGTACGACTACCGCGGTGCCACCTCCATCGGTGTGCTGATGCTGGTGGTTTCCTTTGTGTTGCTGCTGCTGATCAACTTGCTGCAGCGGCGCATCGAACGTCCATAAGGAGGCGCGGAACATGTCCCAATCGTCTATTTCCGCCGCGTCCTCGGCCAATGCGGCCCGGCGTGGCAGCGCGGTGTCGCGGCGTATCCTGATCGGCCTTGGCTGGCTGGTGTTTGCGCTGTTTTTGCTGTTGCCGCTGTTTATCGTGGTGTCCCAGGGCCTGAAGAACGGCCTCGGCGCGTTCTTCGCGGCCATCCTCGAACCCGACGCGCTGTCGGCGCTGAAACTCACGGTGATCGCCGTGGCGATTTCGGTGCCGCTCAACGTGGTGTTCGGCGTCAGCGCGGCCTGGTGCGTGAGCAAGTACTCGTTCCGTGGCAAGAGCATCCTGGTGACGCTGATCGACTTGCCGTTCTCGGTATCGCCGGTGATCGCGGGCCTCGTCTACGTGCTGATGTTCGGCGCCCAGGGCTTCTTCGGGCCGTGGTTGCAGGAGCACGATATTCAGATCGTGTTCGCGTTGCCCGGCATCGTGCTGGCGACCATTTTTGTCACGGTGCCGTTCGTGGCCCGTGAGCTGATCCCGCTGATGCAGGAGCAGGGCACCCAGGAAGAGGAGGCCGCGCGCCTGCTCGGCGCCAATGGCTGGCAGATGTTCTGGCACGTGACCGTGCCGAACATCAAATGGGGCCTGATCTACGGCGTGGTGCTGTGTACTGCGCGGGCCATGGGCGAATTCGGCGCGGTGTCGGTGGTGTCCGGGCACATTCGCGGCGTCACCAACACCCTGCCGCTGCACGTCGAGATTCTCTACAACGAATACAACCACGTTGCCGCGTTTGCGGTGGCCAGCCTGTTGCTGATCCTGGCGCTCTTCATCCTGCTGCTCAAGCAGTGGAGCGAGAACCGTATCAACCGCCTGCGCAACAGCGCCGGTGAGGAATAAGTCATGTCGATCGAAGTCCGTAATGTCAGCAAGAACTTCAACGCTTTCAAGGCCCTGAACAGCATCAATCTGGACATCCAGAGTGGCGAGCTGGTGGCGTTGCTGGGCCCGTCCGGCTGCGGCAAGACCACCTTGCTGCGCATCATTGCCGGGCTGGAAACCCCGGATGACGGCAGCATCGTGTTCCACGGCGAAGACGTCTCCGGCCACGATGTGCGCGATCGCAACGTCGGCTTTGTGTTCCAGCACTACGCGCTGTTCCGCCACATGACCGTGTTCGACAACGTCGCCTTCGGCCTGCGCATGAAACCGAAAAACCAGCGCCCGAATGAAAGCCAGATCGCCGCCAAGGTTCACGAGCTGCTGAACATGGTGCAGCTCGATTGGCTGTCGGATCGCTACCCGGAACAACTCTCCGGCGGCCAGCGCCAGCGCATCGCCCTGGCGCGCGCGTTGGCGGTCGAGCCCAAGGTGCTGCTGCTGGATGAGCCGTTCGGCGCCCTCGACGCCAAGGTACGTAAAGAGCTGCGCCGCTGGCTGGCGCGCCTGCACGAAGACATCAACCTGACCTCGGTGTTCGTGACCCACGACCAGGAAGAGGCGATGGAAGTCGCCGACCGCATCGTGGTGATGAACAAGGGCGTGATCGAGCAGATCGGCTCACCGGGTGAAGTCTACGAAAATCCGGCCAGCGATTTTGTGTATCACTTCCTTGGTGACTCCAACCGCCTGCACCTGGGCGAAGACCAGCACGTGCTGTTCCGCCCGCATGAGGTGTCGCTGTCACGCCATGAGCTGGAGGATCACCACGCGGCCGAGGTGCGCGATATTCGCCCGCTGGGCGCGACTACGCGGGTGACGTTGAAGGTCGAAGGCCAGAGCGAGCTGATCGAAGCCGAAGTGGTGAAAGACCACGACAGCCTCACCGGCCTGGCCCGTGGCGAGACGTTATTCTTCAAACCCAAGGTCTGGCAAAAAGCCTGACAACCCCGCCATACCCAATGTGAAAATCGGGCCAATGTGGGAGGGGGCTTGCTCCCGATAGCGGTGTATCAGCCACCTGTTCAGCAGCTGACCCACTGCCATCGGGAGCAAGCCCGCTCCCACATTCAGATTTCGCTCGGTTTTAGATCACGGCGTGCCATTGGCCCGGAGCGCGCTTCGATCTGCTGTTTCAGCTCGCGTCGCAACCCCAGCAAAAACGCCGCCTCCGCCACCACGAACAACGGCCCCACAATCAGCCCCGACACATCATCCACAAACGCGGGCTTGCGGCCTTCGTAGTAGTGCCCGACAAACTGAATCACCCAGCCCACCACGAACAGACCGATGCCGCTGCTCAGCCACACCAGCGTGCTCTGCGCGGCCAGCGCGTGCCCGGCCCACACCGACAAGCCCATCAGCACCGTCATCAGCACGCCCAGGGCCAGTTCCAGGCGCAGGTAAAACCACGCCGAAAACAACGCCACGATCACCGCGGGTGAAATCCACAGACCGCCGACTGTCCATTCGGGGCGCGACAGCAGTACGGCCACCGCCACCACAATCAACGGAATACCGATGAAGTGGCTGGCGATATTGCGTGGGTCGCGGTGATAGGCGGCGTATTGGCTGAGGTGGTCGACGAGGCTTTTCATTGTTGTTCCTCCTGTTGGAGGCTTGAGCATAACCTACGAGCCGCGATAGGTAGAGAACCCGTAAGGGCTCAGCAACAGCGGGATGTGGTAATGCTGGTCGGCCTGCTTGACCTGGAAAATCACCGGGACTTCCGGGAAAAACGTCTCGCGGCTGGCCTTTTTGTAATAGTCGCCAGTCTTGAATACCACGCGGTATTCACCCGGCGTCATGCTGCGGTTGGCGGGGAACAGTTCGGCGATGCGCCCTTGCGGGTTGGTGACGCCCGCAGACAGCGATTGCCATTGATCGCCCACGTGCTGCTCCAGGGTGACGTTCACGCCGGCACTCGGCAGGCCGTTTTCCAGGTTGAGCACATGTACGCTCAACGGGTTGCCGTCGGCCTGGGCCAGGGTGCACAGGCCGCTGAGGCTGAGGGCGGCGAGGGTCATGCTGAGGGTTTTCATCGAGAAGTCCTTTTGAGGGAGTTGGAATCAGAGGGAAGTTTTCAGGCCCAGTTGCTCGGCGGCCTGTAGTGCGCAGGACTCGTCCTGGGCTGCGCCGCCGGCACCGGCAACGCCCAGCGCGCCGACCAGCTCAGCGTCGGCGAACAACGGCACGCCGCCACCGAGCAACAGCAACTCGGGCAAGCTGTTAAGGTTGGCGGCTTCGGGGTTGTTGCGCGCCCGTTCGGCAAACAGCCGGGTCGGCGTTTTGGTCGACAGCGCGGTGTACGCCTTGCGCTGGCTGGCGAGGCTGTTATGCGGCCCGACGCCGTCCGCCCGCAGACCCAGCAGCAGGTTGCCGCCACGGTCGAGTACGGTCAGCGCGGCGCTGCAATGGGTGAGGCTCGCATCGGCCAGTTGGCGCGCGGTGTGCAAATCCAGCGTGGCGTAGCGGGGCAGTTGCGGCGTCGCCAGGGCTGCGGTGCAGACGGCGAGGCTGAGGAACAGGGCAGTGCGATGCATGGTGATGGCTCCAGAAAGCAGGCCGTCACGGTAGCCAGTGAACGTGGTCAGAAGCCGCACAATTTGATGACAGGTTTGTAATCAAACCCAGAGGTAAGGCATGCAGGTGTTGTTAGTGGAAGACCAGCCCGAGCTGGCGCAGCGTATGGCCCAGGGCTTGAGCGAAGCGGGCTTCGGCGTGGAAGTCGCGGCCAACGGCATGGCGGCGCAGCGGTTTGTGGAAAGCACCGTGTACGACCTGGTGATCCTGGATGTGATGCTGCCCGGGCTGAACGCCTGGAAGCTGCAGCAGGCCATTCGGCAGCGCGGCGACACGCCGGTACTGTTCCTGACCACGCCGGGCGGGATCGAAGATCGCCTGCGCGGGTTGGAGTTGCATGAGGATGACTACCTGCTCAAACCGTTCGAGGCCAGGACGTTGGTGGCGCGGGTGAGGAAGCTGTTGCGGCGTGATCGCGGGCGGTGAATGCCTGGGCCATGGCTATCGGGAGCAAGCCCCCTCCCACATTTGACTGTATTCACAAAGCTGAACAGGGGAAAACTTGCTCCCCACTTGAATGTGTTCACAGATCACACTGTGGGAGGGGGCTTGCTCCCGATGGGGCCCCCAAAAACACCCCACATCCCCCTACCGCAACCCATCCCTGAACTGCCCCGGCGTGATCCCCGTCCAGCGCTTGAACGCCCGGCTGAAACTGCTGGTGTCGGCAAACCCCAGCAGATGACTGATCTCAGCCAATGAGCACTGCGGATCGCGCAAATGCTGCAGCGCCAGATTCTCCCGGCATTCATTGAGCAGCGCATCAAAGCGACACCCCTCATCCGCCAGATGCCGCTGCAGGCTGCGCAGGCTCAAGTGCAGCGCCTGGGCAATGCGCTCGGCGCCCGGCTCGCCGTCGGGCAACTGCGCCTCGATGGCGGCGCGTACCTTGCGCTCCCAGGTCAGCGGTTGCAGTTGCGCCAGGGTGCGCTTGAGCACGGTTTCGTTGTGTTCGGCCAGCTCCGGGTTGGCGTCGTCCAGGTGGCTGTCGAAATCGTGGGCGGCGAACTCCAGACGGTCCTCCTCAGCGCCAAAAAACACGGGTGCGCGGAACACCGTGTGCCACGGGCCGGCATCGGCCGGTTCGGCACGGCGCAGGTACACGGCCAACGGCGCATAGTCGCGGCCCAGACGGTTGCGGCAGGTGCGCACATAGATCGCCGCAAACGCATCGATGGCTTCCGGTGCCGGTGCCGGGCTGCCTTCGGGTTGCAGCAGACGAAAGCTGTAGTGATCGCCGTGACGGGTCAACTCCAGGCTCAGCGCATCGCTGACCACCTGGTGATAACGCACGATGCGCTCGAACACCTCACGCAGACTGCCGCTGGCCACCAGTGCGTAACCCAGCGCGTGAAACGTGGTGGGACTGACAAACCGCGACACCCGCAAACCAATCGCCGGGTCACCGCTGGCCTGCACCGCCAGCGCCCACAGGCGCGTGGTGGCCGACAGCGGATAACGCGCATTGGGGTCGTCCATCTGCTGCGGGTCGAGCCCGGCCTGCACGCACAGCGCGGCGCTGTCGAGGCCCAGGGCATCGAGCTGCTTGCGCAGGGCGCGGGTCCAACTGGCGAGGGACGTGGGTTCGGTCATGGCGATTGGCGCTTGCGGTCAACAGGTTGGCGTGTGGGGCTGATGCCCTGACGTACCGCGTGAGTCAGGATACATCCATCAATAAACAGAGGATGGGAGCATGGACGGTACTTCTGCAAGCCCCCGGCAGATGAACGCGCAACAGCGTGCCGCGCATATCCGTGAAGTGGTGCTGGCCGAAGGCGTGCGTCTGCGCCGGCAGCACCCCTGGCTGTCGCATCAGGACGCCCTCGGCGCGGGCATCCTGGCCTTCGCTTTGCTGGGCATGATCGGTTCGGCGGCGCTGTATATCACCGGGTATATGGCCTGGTGGGCGTGCCTGCTGCTCAATGCGTTTCTGGCCTCGTTGACCCACGAGCTGGAACACGACCTGATCCACAGCATGTACTTTCGCAAGCAGCGTGTGCCCCACAACCTGATGATGGGCCTGGTGTGGCTGGCGCGCCCGAGCACCATCAACCCGTGGATACGCCGGCACCTGCACCTCAACCATCACAAGTTCTCCGGCACCGAAGCCGATATGGAAGAGCGCGCCATCACCAATGGCGAGCCTTGGGGCTTTGCGCGTTTGCTGATGGTGGGCGATAACCTGATGTCGGCGTTGATCCGCCTGCTGCGCGCCAACACCTGGGGCCACAAGTTCAAGATCCTCAAGCGCGTTGTGTGGGTCTACGCGCCGCTGGCGCTGCTGCATTGGGGCGCGTGGTATGTCTTCCTCGGCTTCCATGCCGCCAATGGCATCGCCAGCCTGTTGGGCGCGCCGATCGACTGGTCGGCCGGCACCTTGCAGATGATGCAGGTGATCGACATTGCTGCTGTGGTGATCATCGGTCCCAACGTGCTTCGCACGTTCTGCCTGCACTTTGTCAGCTCCAACATGCACTACTACGGCGATGTGGAGCTGGGCAATGTGCTCCAGCAGACCCAGGTGCTCAACCCCTGGTGGCTATGGCCGATGCAGGCGTTCTGCTTCAATTTCGGCAGCACCCACGGGATTCACCATTTTGTAGTGAAGGAGCCGTTTTACATCCGCCAGATGACCGCCAAGGTGGGGCATAAGGTGATGGCCGAGATGGGTGTGCGCTTCAATGATTTCGGCACGTTTGCGCGGGCCAATCGGCTGGAGCCGACTGCGCACGCTTGAAAGAATTATTGCCGAAATGCAGGTGTGGCGAGCCCTAATGCCGTTCAGTTAAGCGCAGATTCCCTGTGGCGAGCAGGCTTGTCCTGCGTTGGGCTGCGCAGCAGCCCCAAAACCAGACGCTGAGCCGTATCAGGTACACCGCGTTTTGCTTGATTGGGGGCGCTTCGCACCCCAACGCGGGGCGAGCCCGCTCGCCACTGGAAGATCAGTTGGACGTTAAAGGTCCATCCGCACAGCTCGCCGGGCTGAACAGCCGCGTCACCAGCAGCATCGCCAGCACCGTCACGGTCAGCACGATCCAGGCGCTGACAAAATGGCCGGTGAGTTCGCGCAGCCAACCGGTCAGCCACGGCGAAATCGCATTGATCAAAAAGCCCACACCCTGCACGAACGCGGCCAGTTGCCCAGCCTGGCGCGGGTCGCGGTGGTGGTCGAGGGTCAGCAGCAGGCTCAGGGCAAAACACGCGCCCAGGCCGAAGCCGCACAGCGCTACCCACAGGTGCGGCAGGGTCTGCGGCGCGAGGATCAATCCCAGATAACCGATGGCCTGCGCCGACAGGCTGATGCCGAGCAGCGGGCGACGGTCGCTGCCACGTTGCGCGAGCACCGGCATCAGCAGCGCGGCGAGCACCTGGAAGATCGTCATGTACGCCAGCAGCGAACCGCTGGGCAGCACGTCCCAGCCCAGTTGCTGATAGTACGCGGGCAGCCAGGCCACCAGACTCATATAGCCACAATTGACCAAACCGAAATACAGCGCCAGCAGCCACGCGCGACGATTACGCAGCCCTTTGAACACCGGTGCCACTTGCGCATTTCTCGCCGCGCCCAGGGGCAACCATGCCCACAACAGCAACGCCCCCAGCGCGGGCAGCAGCCATACGCCAAGCCCCGCCTGCCACTGCTGGAAATGCGTGGCCACCACCGGGCTGAGCAACGCTGCCAGCCCGCCGCCGGCCATCAGCGAGGCCGAGTACACGCCCATCGCCACCGGCACGCGCTGGTGAAATTCACGTTTGATCATTGCCGGCACCAGCGTCTGGATCAGCGCCACCCCCGCGCCGCCCAGCAGCGCCGTCACCAGCAGCGCCGATGCCTGGCCCAGCAGCCAGCGCGCCAGGCATGCCAGCAGAATCATCATCAGGCCCAGGGCGATGCCACGGCGCTCACCCAAGCGCGCCTCCACACGCACCCCCACCAGTGCCACCAGGCCCATGCACACCACCGGCAAACTGGTGAGCAGGGCGCTGCTCTGAAAACTCAGGCCCGTCGCCTGGCGAATCTCGCCGAGCAATGGGCTGATGGAACTGAGGATCGGCCGCAGGTTAAGACCCAGCACCACCAGCAGGCCCCAGCCAGCAAGTCGGCCCGCGAGTGAAGAATTAAGCGCCATGCAGATCCGTCCCTGAACATCAAAAACACCCAGTATGAAGAGCCCGACCCCAACTTGCAGCTTGCAGCTAAAAACTTGATGCTGTCTTTTAGTTATTAATAAATAGCTTCTTATTCCTTAACGGATATAAACCCCGTCCCTATACTGTCCAGCAACGCTAAACGCTGCAGGAGGGCACACCCATGCACAGCGAGTCGATTCGTTACCTGATCGTGCCGGGCTGGCAAGGATCGCCAGAAGATCATTGGCAAAGTCACTGGCAGAACAGCCTGCCCAACAGCGCGCGCGTGGAGCAGGCCGACTGGCTGAACCCGCGCCGCGAAGACTGGGTGGCCGCGCTGGCCGAGGCTATCGCGGCCGACAGCACGCCGGTGATCCTGATCGCCCACAGCCTGGGCTGCATCACCGTCGCTCACTGGGCGGCCACCGCGCCCGTGCACTTTTTGCGGCAGGTGCGCGGTGCCCTGCTGGTGGCGCCGGCCGATGTAGAGCGCCCGGCTTGCGCCCCGGCCCTGCGCAACTTCGCGCCGATTCCGACCGACTTGCTGCCGTTTCCCAGCCAGGTGGTCAGTTCCGACAACGACAGTGCCGTCAGCGCCCCGCGTGCCCTGGAACTGGCCCGCAACTGGGGTGCCGAAGCGGGCATCTTGTCCGGTGCCGGGCATATCAATGTGAAGTCTGGTCACCGGCGCTGGGAGCAGGGCTTCGCCTACCTCTATCGCCTGCAAAGTCGCCTCGAGCACCACGCCCGGCGTAGCGCATAAATTTTTCAACGCCCCGTCCCTGAGTGGATTGGGGCGGGAGCCTGCCATGAGTCTGCATGAAACCTTCGGCCAGCCACTGCTGACCTTCCCCGACGCCGAAAAGAGCCCGCTGAGCATCCGCGCCAAGGCACTGGTGTTTGTCGACCCACGTTCACGGCAATTGCGCGAAGACCTCGAAAGCCTGGCCCCACGCGCCTTGCCCGTGTTGATTCGCGGCGAGACCGGCAGCGGCAAGGAGCTGCTGGCGCGGCATATCCACCGAGGCAGTGATCGCAGCGGGCTGTTTGTGTCGGTCAACTGCGGCGCGATCAGCCCCACCTACGCCGATGCCGAATTGTTCGGCTATGCCGCCGGCAGCCACAGCGGCGCAGTGAGCAGCCGCGCTGGCTGGTTTGGCTCGGCCAATGGCGGCACCTTGTACCTGGATGAGATCGGCGACCTGCCGCTGCCGATCCAGGTCAAGTTGCTTGCGGCCCTGGAAAACCATGAAGTCACCCGCGTCGGTGCCCAGCAGCCAAGCCCGGTGGACGTGCGCCTGGTGGCGGCAACCAGCATCGACCTGGCCCAGGCCGTGGCGGCCGGAAAATTCAATGAGCGGCTGTTTCATTACCTGAGCGAAGGCAAGCTGGAGTTGCCGGCGCTGCGCGAGCGGGTGGGCGACATCCTGTCCCTGGCCGAATATTTCCTCGGCATCTACAGTCAACGCCTGGAGTTGCCGGTGCCGCTGATCAGCGAAGCGGCCCAGCGCGTGCTGGAGCAGCACAGCTGGCCCGGCAATACCCGTGAGCTGGAAAACGTTATTCACTTCGCGTTACTGGTGAGCAGCGGCGATGAGATCCTGCCGGAGCATTTGAACCTGCCGGTGGCCGGTTCTGCACTGGAACAAGTACGACGGATTTACCAGAGCGCCGGCCCTGCCGAGCAGGAAACCCTGCTGAAATTCCTGCATGAGCAAAATGGAATATCAACGTGAATAAAAGATATTGTTCGGGAATAAAAAATATCGGTATTGTCCGCTTCACGCCGCGATAGCACATCGCTGGCACCTTACATAAAAACGGTCGTCAGAGACGCCCCGCACTTTCGATTAAGGACACTGCATGAAAAAGGTTTTGCTGTTTACCGCATTGGCGGCTGCCCTGACCGCCGGCTTCGCCCAGGCCAACGAGAAACTGGTGGTGGCCGCGACGCCGGTGCCGCATGCCGAGATCCTCGAGCTGGTCAAGCCGACCCTGGCCAAGGAGGGCGTGGACCTGCAGGTCAAGGTCTTCACCGACTACGTACAGCCCAACGTGCAAGTGGCCGAGAAGCGTCTGGACGCCAACTACTTCCAGACCCTGCCGTACCTGGAAAACTTCAACAAGGGCAAGGGCACCAATCTGGTCACCGTGATCGGCGTGCACGTTGAACCCTTCGGCGCTTACTCGAAAAAGATCCAGAAAATCGAAGACCTCAAGGACGGCGCCACCGTTGCCATCCCGAACGAGGGCTCCAACAGCGGCCGTGCCCTGCTGCTGCTGCAAAAGAACGGCGTGATCACCCTGAAAGACCCGACCAATGCGCTGTCCACGCCAAAAGATATCGCCAGCAACCCGAAACACCTGAAGTTCCGCGAGCTGGAATCGGCACTGCTGCCACGCATGCTCGACCAGGTTGACCTGGCGCTGATCAACACCAACTACGCTCTGGAAGCCGGCCTCAACCCGGCCAAGGACGCGCTGATCATCGAAGACGCCAAGTCGCCGTACGTGAACTTCCTGGTAGCCCGTCCGGACAACAAGGACAGCGACGCCATCCAGAAACTGGCCAAGGCGCTGACCAGCCCGGAAGTGAAAGCCTTCATCGAGAAAAAATACGGCGGCGCGGTCGTGCCGGCGTTCTGATGTAACGCAAAACCCCTTCAAGGTTTCAACGCCGACGGCTTCTACAGCGTCGGCGTTTTTTTGTTTAAGACCCAATCAAAACTGTGGGAGGGGGCTTGCTGCCGATAGCGGCGTTCCAGTCACTCAAGTAATAACCGAGACACCGTCATCGGGAGCGAGCCCCCTCCCGCTTTTATCCTCGGCACCCTGCCAACGTTTCTCAAAGTCGTGGGCGTGACGTTGCAAGTGGGCCTGATCGCCATTGCCACTTCCCTGCTGGTAGCGCTGATCAACGCCGCGCTGCTGGTGTTTCGCACGCCGTATCTGGCGCGCCTGGTTGCGTGGTATGTGGAGCTGGCGCGCAACACGCCGCTGCTGATCCAGCTGTTTTTTGTGTACTTCGCGCTGCCGGCCGGGCGTGGCGATGCGTATGCCCAGGACAACCTGGTGCTGTTCAGCTGGGCCAAGCAGAACCCGGGCTACCGCGTGCTGGACGAGAAACTCGGTGATGAAGCGCCGATTGCACCGGCGGTGAAGAAGGGCAATATCGAACTGCGTGACTGGGTGAATGTGGAGTTGGCCAAGCTGGGCGAGGAGAAGTTTTTGCTCAAGCTGTACGACCAATATGTGCGCAAGGAATTGAGCGATGACACCAAGCCTGAGAGTGTGATTGTCGAAGGCGGCAAGTGGCAGGGCTGATTATTCATTGATGGTCATGGCCCCATCGGGGGCAAGCCCCCTCCCACATTTGACGGTATTCACACATCAGAATCTGTGAACCCGATCCAGTGTGGGAGGGGGCTTGCCCCCGATAAGGCCGGTGCATGCCAAGACTAGTCCGGCCAATGCCACGCCGGTGCATCCAGCATCCCTTGCCCGACAATTTGCGTCTGCCCCATCACCTTCTCCAGCACAATCGAGTTACACCCCTCATCCTGCTCCAGTGCGGCAATCAACCGGCTGGCATGGGACACCACCCACACCTGGCACTGCTGCGATGCCTGAATGATCAGGCGCGCCAACGCCGGCAGCAAATCCGGGTGCAGGCTGGTTTCCGGCTCGTTCAGCACCATCATGCTCGGCGGCCTGGGTGTCAGCAGCGCGGCGATCAGCAGCAGATAGCGCAAGGTGCCGTCGGACAACTCAGCCGCCGACAATGGCCGCAGCAACCCTTCCTGATAAAACTCGATGGCGAAGCGTCCACCCTGTAACGGCTCGATATTCAGCCGCGCACCGGGAAATGCATCACTGATCGCGTGCTGCAACGCCTCGGGGTCGCCGATCTCGCGAATGGTCTGCAACGCGGCCGCCAGATCGCGCCCGTCGTGATGCAGCACCGGTGTCCGCGTGCCCAGTTGCGGCTGGCGTACCGGCGCATCCACGTCACTGCGAAAGTGATCATAAAAACGCCAGCCGCGAATACTCTCGCGCAGCAGCAACACCTCCGGCGAGCCGCGCAAATTACCGACCTGGTCGAACAGGCTCTGGTAATTCGGCGTGTGCTGGGCCAGCACATCCCAGGCGCGGCCGTCACGGGCGCGCACCATTGGCCCGGAGCGCTGCACCAGCAGGCTGGCCGGGCGGTAAATATGCCCGGCCCAGATGCATTCCTTTTTCACTTGCGGGTCCAGCGAGAAATACGACGCGCTGGGTTCAGGCAGCCCTAACGAGATGGCATAGCTGAAGTCTTCGGCGGCAAAGCCCAGGCGCAGGCGTTTGACGCCCTGGCGTACGGTGGGCTCGACCGCCACCTCGCCATTGCGCATGCGCCGGCTGATAGTCTGCGGCCCGGCCCAGAATGTGGAATCCAGCCCACCCTCGCGGGCCAGTGCATTGATCACCCCGCCCTGGGCGGTTTCGGCCAGCAGGCGCAACGCTCGATAGAGGTTGGATTTGCCGCTGCCATTGGCCCCGGTGATCAGGTTCAAGCGATCAAGCGGCACCACCAATTTATTGATCGAGCGGTAATTGGCCACCGCGAGGGTCTTGAGCATGGGGATTCATTCGGCTTGGGAACCATCGGAGTATGTAAGCCTCCATGCAGATAAGGAACCCTGAACTACGCTCACAGTCGCATACTCACTGGCAAGTCGGCATCACGCAAAAGGAGCCTGCATGGGCGGTCGTATTTCCACCTGTATTTTCGGATTTGGCCTACTGGCGCTACTGAGCGGCTGTAGTGAAGAAAACGCCGAGCCCAAGCAGCATTCCCGGGTCTTTGTGCAAACCGTTGCGCCGGCGGATTTCGCTGCAGCGGTGACCCTGACCGGTGATATCCAGGCCCGTGTACAGACCGACCTGTCCTTTCGCGTGGGCGGCAAGATCATCCAGCGCATGGTCGATGTGGGCGATCGCGTCACGGCCAAACAAGTGCTGGCCAGGCTCGATCCCAAGGATCTGCAGACCAACGTCGATTCGGCCCAGGCCCAGGTGGTCGCCGAGCAGGCGCGGGTCAAGCAGACCGCCGCCGCCTTCGTGCGCCAGGAAAAACTGCTGCCCAAGGGCTACACCAGCCGCAGTGAATACGATTCGGCCCAGGCCGCCTTGCGCAGCAGCCAAAGCGCATTGGCCGCCGCCCAGGCGCAGTTGGCCAACGCCCGCGAACAACTGGGCTACACCGCGCTGATAGCTGACGCCCCCGGTGTGATTACCGCGCGACAGGCTGAGGTGGGCCAGGTGGTGCAGGCCACGATGCCGATTTTCAGCCTGGCCACCGATGGCGAGCGCGATGCCGTGTTCAACGTCTATGAGTCGCTGCTGGGGCAGCCTGCGCCACAGACGCCGATCACCGTGAGCCTGCTCGACAACCCGAGCATTCAGGCCGTGGGCAAAGTGCGTGAAGTCACCCCCGCCGTGGCTGCCAACACTGGCACCGTGCAGGTCAAGATTGCCCTGCAAAGCCTGCCCAAGGGCATGCAACTGGGTTCGGTGGTGAGCGCGACCGCCAAGGGCAAGGCCGCGCCCAGTGTCGAGCTGCCCTGGTCGGCCCTGACCAAAGACATCAACGACCCCGCCGTATGGCTGGTCGACGGCGACGGCAAGGCGCAGTTGCACAAGGTCAGCGTGGCGCGCTACCTCACCGGCAAAGTGATCATCGGTGACGGCCTCAAGGGCGGCGAAAAAGTCGTGGTGGCGGGTGGGCAGTTGCTGCATCCCGGCATGCTTGTCGAGATTGCCCAGCCAGGAGCGCAGCCATGAAGCGCCTGACCGCTCTGCTGGCCGCCAGCCTGTTGCTGACGGCCTGTTCCAAGGAAGAAGCGCCGCCCGAGCCGGTGCGCCCGGTGCTGTCGATGCAAGTGAAGGCTGAAGACCAGGAAACCTTAGGCCGCTTCGCCGGCACCATCCAGGCCCGCTATGAAAGCAACCTCGGCTTTCGCGTGCCCGGCCGCATTGCGCGGCGCGCCGTGGACGTGGGCGCCGAAGTGGAGAAGGGCGCCCTGCTCGCCGTGCTCGACCCCACCGATCAGCAAAACCAGCTGCGCGCCGCCCAGGGCGACCTCGCCCGCGTGCAGGCGCAATACATCAACGCCCAGGCCAACGCCCGTCGGCAGCAGGAACTGTTCAACCGCGGCGTCGGCGCCCAGGCCCAGTTGGACGTGGCGCAGACCGACCTGAAAACCACCCGCGCCACCCTTGAGCAAGCCCAGGCCTCGGTCAACCAGGCCAGGGACCAGCTCAACTACGCCGAACTGCGCACCGACCACGCCGGTATCGTCACGGCCTGGAACGCCGAGGCTGGCCAGGTGGTGACGGCCGGCCAGCAAGTGGTGACCCTGGCCCGCCCGGACATCAAGGAAGCGGTGATCGACCTGCCGGCGGGCCTCGCCGAGCGTCTGCCGGCAGACGTGGTGTTTCTGGTGGCCGGGCAGCTCGACCCCGGCGTCAATACCACCGCCGTCGTGCGCGAGATCGAACCCCAGGCCCAAAGCGCCACGCGCACCCGTCGCGCGCGCCTGACCCTGGCCGAGACACCGCCCGCCTTTCGCCTGGGCACGGCGATCAGCGTCACATTGAGCAGCGCCATTGCGCCGCGTATCGAGCTGCCCCTGAGCGCCTTGCAGGAGGTCGACGGCACCACCCGCATCTGGCTGCTCGACACCCAGAGCCAGACGGTGCAGCCGCGCGATGTCACGGTGCTCAGCCGTGACAGCGACAGCGTCTTGCTCAAGGGCGGGGTCAAGCCCGGCGAGCGCGTCGTCACCGCCGGCGTGAACAGCCTGAAACCTGGGCAGAAAGTCAAAATCGACAAGGACAGCCCGCGATGAAACGCAGCTTCAACTTATCCGACTGGGCCCTCAAGCATCAGTCCTTCGTCTGGTACCTGATGTTCGTCGCGCTGCTGATGGGCGTGTTCTCGTACATGAACCTGGGGCGTGAGGAAGACCCTTCGTTCACCATCAAGACCATGGTGATCCAGACCCGCTGGCCGGGCGCGACCCAGGAAGAAACCCTCAAGCAGGTCACCGACCGCATCGAGAAAAAACTCGAAGAACTCGATGCCCTCGACTACGTGAAAAGCTACACGCGACCGGGCGAGTCCACGGTGTTCGTGTTCCTCAAGGACACCACCAGCGCCAGGGACATCCCGGACACCTGGTACCAGGTGCGCAAGAAGATCGACGACATTCGCGGCAGCTTCCCTCAGGGCTTGCAGGGGCCTTCGTTCAACGACGAGTTCGGTGACGTGTTCGGTTCGGTGTATGCCTTTACCGGCGACGGCCTGTCGATGCGCCAGCTGCGCGACTATGTGGAGCAGGTGCGTGCCGAGATTCGTTCGGTGCCGGGACTGGGCAAGGTCGAGATGATCGGCCAGCAGGACGAAGTGATCTACCTCAATTTTTCCACGCGCAAACTGGCCGCCCTCGGGGTTGATCAGCGCCAGGTTGTGCAAAGCCTGCAATCGCAGAACGCGGTGACCCCCGCCGGTGTGATCGAGGCCGGGCCGGAGCGGATTTCCGTGCGCACCTCCGGGCAGTTCGCCTCGGAAAAGGACTTGGCCAACGTCAACCTGCGCCTCAATGACCGCTTCTACCGTTTGGCCGATATCGCCGAGATCAGCCGCGGATACGTCGACCCCGCGCGGCCGATGTTCCGCTTCAACGGTAAACCGGCAATCGGCCTGGCGATTGCCATGCAGAAGGGCGGCAATATCCAGTCGTTCGGCAAGGCGCTGCACACGCGCATGGACGAGCTGACCGCCGACCTGCCGGTGGGCGTGGGCGTACACAAGGTGTCCGACCAGGCTGAGGTAGTGGAAGAGGCCGTCGGCGGTTTCACCAGCGCGTTGTTCGAAGCGGTGATCATCGTGCTGGTGGTAAGCTTCATCAGCCTGGGCATGCGCGCGGGCCTGGTGGTGGCGTGTTCGATTCCGCTGGTGCTGGCGCTGGTGTTCGTGTTCATGGAATACAGCGGCATCACCATGCAGCGCGTGTCGCTGGGCGCGCTGATCATCGCCCTCGGCCTGCTGGTGGACGACGCGATGATCACCGTGGAAATGATGATCACGCGGCTGGAAAAAGGCGAAACCAAGGAGCAGGCGGCGACCTACGCCTACACCTCCACCGCCTTCCCGATGCTCACCGGTACGCTGGTGACCGTGGCCGGCTTTGTGCCTATCGGCCTCAACGCCAGTTCGGCAGGGGAATACACCTTCACGCTGTTCGCGGTGATTGCCGTGGCCATGCTGGTGTCGTGGGTGGTGGCGGTGCTGTTTGCGCCGGTGATCGGCGTGCATATCCTCAGCGCCAATGTGAAACCGCACAACGGTGAGCCGGGACGCATTGGCCGTGCCTTCAACGGCGGCATGCTGTGGGCGATGCGTAATCGCTGGTGGGCCATCGGCATCACTGTGGGGCTGTTCGTGGCGTCGGTGTTTTCCATGCAGTTCGTGCAGAACCAGTTTTTCCCGTCGTCGGACCGCCCGGAAGTGCTCGTCGACCTGAACCTGCCGCAAAACGCCTCGATCAACGAAACCCGCAAGACCGTCGACCGCCTCGAAGCGATCATCAAGGACGACCCGGATATCGCGCGCTGGAGCACCTACATCGGGCAGGGCGCGATCCGTTTCTACCTGCCCCTCGACCAGCAACTGGAAAATCCGTACTACGCGCAGTTGGTGATTGTCAGCAAAGGCCTGGAAGAACGTGGCGCGTTGATCGCGCGTCTGCAAAAGCGCCTGCGCGATGACTTTGTCGGCATCGGCAGCTATGTGCAGCCGCTGGAAATGGGCCCGCCGGTAGGGCGGCCGGTGCAGTATCGCGTGTCGGGCAATGACACCGACCAGGTGCGCAAGCACGCCATCGAACTGGCGACCCTGCTTGACCAGAACGATCACCTGGGCGAGATCATCTACGACTGGAACGAGCCGGGCAAAGTGCTGCGTGTCGACATTGCTCAGGACAAGGCGCGGCAACTGGGGTTGTCGTCGGAAGACGTGGCGCAGTTGATGAACAGCGTGGTCAGCGGTGCCTCGGTGACCCAGGTGCACGACGACATCTACCTGATCAACGTGGTCGGCCGCGCCGAAGACGCCGAACGCGGCACGCCGGAAACCCTGCAGAACCTGCAGATTGTCACGCCCAACGGCACCTCGATTCCGCTGCTGGCGTTCGCCACCGTGCGCTACGAGCTGGAGCAGCCGCTGGTGTGGCGCCGCGACCGCAAGCCGACCATCACGGTCAAGGCCTCGGTACGCGATGAGATACAGCCCACCGACCTGGTCAAGCAGCTCAAACCCGAGATCGACACGTTCAGCGCCGGCCTGCCGGTGGGCTACAAGGTCGCCACCGGCGGCACCGTGGAAGAAAGCGGCAAGGCCCAGGGCCCGATTGCCCGCGTGGTGCCGCTGATGCTGTTCCTGATGGCGACCTTCCTGATGATCCAGTTGCACAGCGTGCAGAAGATGTTCCTGGTGGCCAGCGTGGCCCCTCTGGGGCTGATCGGCGTGGTGCTGGCGTTGATTCCCACCGGCACGCCCATGGGCTTTGTGGCGATCCTCGGCATTCTGGCGCTGATCGGTATCATCATCCGCAACTCGGTGATTCTGGTGACGCAGATTCACGAATATGAAGTGGCCGGCTACACGCCATGGGATGCGGTGGTGGAAGCCACCGAGCACCGGCGCCGGCCGATCCTGCTCACCGCTGCGGCAGCCAGCCTGGGCATGATCCCGATTGCGCGGGAAGTGTTCTGGGGGCCGATGGCTTACGCGATGATTGGCGGGATTATCATTGCCACGCTGCTGACGCTGCTGTTTTTGCCGGCGCTGTATGTGGCCTGGTACAAGATCCGTGAGCCGAAGCAGGACCAGCAGGAAAAACGCGGTTAAAAATGTGGGAGGGGGCTTGCGCCCGATAGCAGTGGGTCAGCCACCCGATTATTTGGCTGACCCACTGCTATCGGGAGCAAGCCCCCTCCCACAGTTTCAATCGGCGGAGAGTTTGCAGCCAGTGTTCATCCTGGATTCCACGACCATGAAGCAACGCTGACCTCAAACCATATGGGCAACCCAATGTGGGAGGGGGTGGTCTTAAGGCTTGCGCCAGACACTCGCCAGCCACGGTTGCTGGTCGCGGGGTAGCCCGGCCGGGCGGTAGTAATGCTCCAGTTCCACAAACCCGGCGGTGGTCAGCAACGATTGCCACGCCTCCAGGTCGTGATAGGCACCATAGCGCGGCCCATTCCAGCCTTCACGGTTGTCCCCGCGTGGATTGGAGCTGAACAACACACCGCCCGGTTTCAACGCAGCCTGCAATTGCTTGAGTACGCGCGGTAATTCCTGCTTGGGAATATGAAACAGCACCGCGTTGGCGAAGATCCCGTCGAAGCGTGTGGCGGGCAGGTCGAGCTTGAGGAAATCCTGCTGGTAGACCTCGCAGCCACTGTCCTCGCGCGCCATCTGCGCAAAGCGCTCGGAGCCGTCCAGGCCTACGGCGACATGCCCCATGCGCGTAAACGTCTGCAGATCGCGCCCCGGCCCGCAGCCGAAATCCAGCACGGTAAACGGCGCCTCGCCCTGAATATGGCGCAGCAGCGCATCGATGTTCTGGCTCACATCGTGGTCGCGGGTGCCTTCGCGAAAGTCCTCGGCCACCTGGTTGTAGTGGCCCAGGGTGGTGGAGGTGATCTGGTTGAGGTCTTCGGGCTTGAGGGGCATGTGCGGCGGTACCGGGTGCTGAGAGGCCTCGACTATACCTCACCGCTTGTTGAGCACCCGCGCCAACCGGTCCCCACCCAACTGAATCACCGCCACCAGCACCACCAGCAGCACAATCACCGTGAGCATGATCTGCGTGTCAAAGCGCTGATACCCATAGCGGTAGGCAATGTCGCCCAGGCCACCGGCGCCAATCGCCCCGGCCATGGCCGATGAGTTGATCATCGTCACCAGGGTAATCGTGAACCCGCCGACGATACCCGGCAGCGCCTCCGGCAACAGCACATGGCGGATGATGTGCCAGCGCCGGCAACCCATGGCCTGTGCGGCTTCGATCAGCCCGTGATCGACCTCACGCAGACTCACTTCAGCAATGCGTGCAAAGAACGGCGTGGCGGCGATGGTCAGCGGCACCACGGCCGCCCAGACGCCGTAGGTGGTGCCCACGATCAGGCGGGTGAAGGGGATCAGCGCCACCATCAGGATCAGAAAAGGAATCGAACGGAACAGATTGACGAACGCCCCCAGCACGCGGTTCAACGCCGGGGCCTGATAGATGCCGCCCTTGTCGCTGGTCACCAGGAACACCGCCAGCGGAATGCCCACCAGCAAGGCGATCAGCGACGACACGCCAACCATCAACAAGGTGTCGATGGCGCCCTGCACCAAACGATCAAACCACATAGCCCAGCACCTCCACCTGTTGCGCCCAGTTCGCGGCGCGGTTGCGCAGTTCTTCGGCGCTATGGGCCGAGCCATTCACCGCCAGTAGCAATTGCCCCAGGGCATGACCCTGGATCCGTTCCACGCCGCCCTGCAGCAAGCGCACGCGCCCGCCGAGGGCGCTGAACAGCGCGGCCAAGTCGGGTTCGTCGGTGGCGCTGCCGGTGAACTGCAAGCGCAGCACCACAGCCGCGTCAGCCGCTACCCGCGTCGGCTGCAAGCGACTTTGCAGCTCTGGCGCCAAGTCATGCTGCAACGGCGCCAGCAGGGTCTGGCTCACCGCATGTTGCGGGTTGCCAAACACTTGCCACACCGGGCCTTGCTCGACGATTTTGCCGTGTTCGAGCACCACTACGCGGTCGCAGATGTCGCGGATTACCGCCATTTCGTGGGTGATCAGCACGATGGTCAGGCCCAGGCGCCGGTTGATCTCACGCAGCAGGGCGAGGATCGACTGGGTGGTTTCCGGGTCGAGGGCCGAGGTGGCCTCGTCGCACAACAGAATCTCGGGGTCGTGCACCAGCGAACGGGCGATGCCCACGCGCTGCTTTTGCCCGCCGGAGAGTTGCGCCGGGTAGGCCTTGTGCTTGTCCTGCAAACCCACCAGTTCGAGTAGCTCGCGCACCTTTTGCTCGCGCTGCGGCCTGGGGATGCCCGCCACTTTGAGTGGCAATTCGACGTTCTGCCACACGGTCTTGGCCGACATCAGGTTGAAGTGCTGGAAGATCATGCCGATGCGCCTGCGCAGAGCCACCAGGCGGTCTTCGTCGAAGTCGCCGATGTCCACCTGATCGATCAGCACGCGCCCGCTGCTGGGCTGTTCCAGACGATTGATGGTGCGGATCAGCGAGGATTTACCGGCACCGCTGCGACCGATGATGCCGAACACTTCACCGCGCTGGATCGCCAGGTCGATGCCGTGCAGGGCCTGCACCGTGCCGTCGTAGGTCTTGCCCAGGTTGATGAATCGCACATGGGCGCGGTTCAGTTCAGGGTGCAACTGGGTCTGTTCGGCGTCCCTGAGCGGTGTGCCCAGGTCGCGAAGTCGGGCATTGGCGGCGCTCATTTTTTACCTTCCCAGCCTACCTGGTAGAGCGTGCCGAGGGATTTATCCAGAGCAGCGCGCACCACCGGCGAGTGTTGGTAAATGTCGACGAACTTGATCACGCGCGGGTCGGTTTTGCTCTTGGGCTGGATCACGAACTGGATCACGTATTCCGGATGGTCCAAGCCGTCGAACAGCAACGCCGACTCGGCATCGAAGGTCTTCGAGAGGCGGATATATGCCGGGTAGCCCTGCACCAGGTCGGCGTCGTCATAGGCGCGCACCAGTTGCACTGCTTCCACTTGCAGGATCTTCAGCTTTTTCGGATTGCTGACGATGTCTTCTTCGGTGGCCTTGTAGCCTACGCCCGGCTTGAGGGTGATCAGCCCGGCCTTGGCCAGCAGTTGCAGGCCACGTCCGCTGTTGATCGGGTCGTTGGCAATCGCCACGCTGGCGCCCTCGGGCAGGTCCGCAATGGCTTTGTATTTTTTCGAATACAGCCCGACGTTGTTGATGATGCCCGGCGCGTACGGCACCAGGTCAAAACCGGCGGCGGCCTTGGCGTTTTCCAGGAAGGGGATGTGCTGGAAGTAGTTCACGTCGATATCGCCGGCGGCCAGGCTGACGTTGGGCGCGATCCAGTCGGTGAATTCCACCAGCTCGACGTTCAGGCCCTGCTTGCCGGCTTCGGCGACGGCGGCTTCCAGAGGAATGGCGAAGGCGGCGGTGGTGCCGACTTTCAGTGGCGCATCGGCGGCGAACACCGACGAGCTGAACACACCGAGGGCAAGGGCCAGTGCTTTGACTGGGTGGGAGAGCAGTGTTTTTTTCATGGTCGATTTCCAGTCATAAGGTGCAGGTGCAAACAATGAAGATCCACTGTGGGAGGGGACTTGCTCCCGATGACGGTGGGTCAGTCACAGGATGGGTTCACTGACACTCCGCTATCGGGAGTAAGCCCCCTCCCACATTTCTAATTCAATGGCGGTAGGTGGAGCCGGTGTGTTGCGCTGGCAGCAGCGCGGTGCCGAACACTTTTTCGCGCAGCGTGCCGGTCTCGTATTCGGTCTTGTACGAACCGCGCTTTTGCAGTTCTGGTATCACCAGGTCGATAAAGTCCACGTAGCTCTCCGGCGTCACAATGCGCGTCAGGTTGAAACCATCCAGCCCGGTTTCGCCGATCCACGATTCCAGTTCATCGGCGACCTGTTCGGGCGAGCCCACCAGGGTGATATAGCGACCGCCCAAGGCGTGCTGCTCCAGTAACTTGCGCCGGGTCCAATCGTTGTTCTGCAGGTTTTTGGTGGCCGACTGGATGGCGTTGCTCTTCACGTACTGGATCGGTTCGTCCAATGCGTATGCGGCAAAATCAATCGCGGTGGACGCGGCGAAATGCGCCACGCCGGCCTCCGCGCTGGCGTAGCTCAGGTACTCGGCGTGCTTGGCCCAGGCCAGTTCCTCGGTGGCGCCGACGATCACATTGAGGCCCATGAACACCTTGATGTCGTGCGCATTGCGCCCGGCCTCCACGGCACTGGCGCGCACCTTGTCCACCTGCACTTTGGTTGCGGCCCTGGTCTGGCCGCTGATGAACACACACTCGGCGTGACGCCCGGCGAACAGCAGGCCACGGTCCGAACTGCCGGCCTGGAACAACACCGGCGTGCGCTGCGGCGACGGCTCGCACAGGTGATAGCCCTCCACCTGATAGAACTCGCCGTGGTGCTCGACCTTGTGCACCTTGCCCGGCTGCGCGTAGATCCGTTGCGCCGGATCGTTGAGCACGGCGTCGTCTTCCCAACTGCCTTCCCACAGTTTGTAGAGCACCTGCAGGTACTCGTCGGCCTGGTCGTAGCGCCGGTCATGCTCGACCTGCTCAGTCAGGCCCATGGCCTTGGCCGCGCTGTCGAGGTAGCCGGTCACGATGTTCCAGCCCACGCGGCCACGGCTCAGGTGATCCAGCGTCGACATGCGCCGGGCGAACAGGTACGGCGGCTCGTAGGTGAGGTTGGCGGTGAGGCCGAAGCCGAGGTTTCGGGTGACCGCCGCCATCGCGGACACCAGCAGCAACGGGTCGTTGACCGGCAACTGGATCGACTCCTTGAGCGGCACGTCGACGGAATTCTGGTAGACGTCGTACACGCCGACGATATCGGCGATGAACAAGCCGTCGAACAGACCGCGTTCCAGGGTTTTTGCCAGGTCGGTCCAGTATTCAATGGTTTTGTACTGGGTGGAGGTGTCCCGTGGGTGGGTCCACAGGCCGTGGTTGATATGCCCGATGCAGTTCATGTTGAAGGCATTGAGCAGGATCTTTTTCTTCGCCATCAGAGGGTCCCCCGCAGCGGCGGGTTTTCGTCGTTGAGGTAGTAATTGCCTACTGCGTGATACTTCCAGCGCACCGGGTCATGCAGGGTGTGCACCCGTGCGTTGCGCCAGTGACGGTCCAGTCCATGCTCGGCCAGGGTGGCCTGGCTGCCGGCGAGTTCGAACAGGGTGCTGCCGGCGGCCAGGGAAATCTCCGTGCTCAGGGCGCGCGCTTCGGCCACCGCAATCGAGGCGGCGGCAACCGTCTCGGCATTGCTGTCGGCCTGGGCGCGGTCGAGGAATTCGCCGGCCCGTTCAAGCAGTGCCTCGGCCGCGTGCAGGCGGATGCTCAGGTGGCCGAAGCTCTTCAAGGTCAGTGGGTCTTCGCTGGCTTTGTCGTTGCCGGCGTCGATCCACGGGCGGGTCCTGGTGCGCACAAAGTGCAGCGCATCTTCAAAGGCGGCGCGGGCGATGCCGGTGTCGATGGCGGCGTGAAGGATCTGCGCCAGCGGGCCGACGGTGGTCGGGCGTTCGAAGGCGCTCTGGAAAGGGATGACGTCACGGGCGGCGACCCAGACGTTATCGAACACCACCGAGCCGCTGCCGGTGGTGCGCTGGCCGAAGCCGCTCCAGTCATCGATCACGCTGAGACCCTGGCTGTCACGCGGCACAAAGGCCAATTGCTGCACGCCGTGTTCATCCACCACCGAGGTGGGGATGCGCTGGGCGTAAAGTGCGCCGGTTGAGTAAAACTTACGGCCGGTAATACGGAATCCGTCGCCGTCGCGGTTGAGCCGGGTGACGCGATCATGGGCGGTTTTGGTGCCCAGTTCGGCCAGCGCATTGCCGAAGCGCTGGCCGGCCAGCACCTCGGCGTACAGGCGTTGTTGCTGCTCGGGGTTGCCATTCACGCGCAGCACTTGCAGCGCATAGAAGTGGTTTTGCGGAATCTGGCCCAGGGAGGCATCGGCCTGGGCGATCAGTGCAATGACCTTGGCCAGGGTGACGTTGGACACGCCTGCGCCGCCGTATTCGCGGGGCACGCTGATGCCCCACAGGCCCGAGCGCGAAAAAGCATCCAGCTCGGGCAGCGGCAGGCGGCGTTCGCGGTCGCGCAGGGCGCTGTCGCGGCGAAAGTCTTCGGCCAGGTCGCTGGCGATAATCAGGGCGTGCTCGTCGCTGGTGATGACCGCGACGTGATGAGAAAGGGTCATGGTCAAATCCAGGAATGGCGAGCCGGCAGGGTGCCGTTCAAGCGGTAGGCGCCGACGGCGTGGTACTTCCAGCGCACCGGGTCGTGCAGGGTGTGCACCCGGGCGTTGCGCCAGTGGCGGTCGAGGTTGAATTCGGCCAGCGTCGCGCGGCTGCCGGCCAGTTCGAAGAGCTTTTCGCTGACCAGCAACGCCACTTCGGTGGTGAGCACCTTGGCCTCGGCCACCGCGATGGACGCGCGTGCCGCGGACTGCGCGGTGATCGGTGCCGCGCTGACGTCATCCAGCACCCGGCCAGCCTTGCGCAGCAGGGCTTCGGCGGCGTGCAGCTCGATCTTCAGCTTGCCGATATCGGCGATCACGTACAGGTCGTCACTGGCGCGTTCGACCTTGGCGTCGATCCACGGCCGCGAGCGTTCGCGCACGAAGGCGAGGGTGTCGTCGAGCGCCCCCCGGGCGATGCCTGCATCGATGGCGGCCTGGATCAGTTGCGAGACCGCGCCCTGGATATTCGGGCTTTCGCCGATGCGCCAGTTGTCGATGATCAGCTCGGCGTCGACTGCCACCTCGTCCAGCAGCACGGTGCCGCTGGCGGTGGTGCGCTGGCCAAAGCCGGACCAGTCATCGACGATGCGCAGCCCTTCGCTGCCACGGCGCACGAACGCCAGGACCTGTTTGCCGTCATCGTTGAGCGCCTTGATCGCGACCCAGTGCGCAAACAGCGCGCCGGTGGAGTAGAACTTCTGCCCGCTGAGCACGTAGCCGTCGCCCTTGGCGGTGATGCGTGCCTTGAGTTCAAGGGTGTTTTTGGTGCCGCGTTCCGGGCCGCCATTACCGATGCGCCAGCCGTCGAGGACGCTCTGGAACAGCTGCTTCTTCTGGCGTTCGGTGGCGGTGCCCTGCACCAGGTGCAGGATGCCGAAATGGTTCTGCGGGATCTGCCCGAGGGCCGGGTCCGCCGCGCTGATGATGGCGAACACCTCGGCCAGGGTCACGAAGGACACCTGGGGCCCTCCGTATTCGCGGGGAATGGAAATACTGCCCAGACCGCTGCGGGTGAACTGCTCGAGCTGCGCCCACGGTAACTTGCGCTGCTGGTCACGCTTGGCGGCGTGCAGCCGCGCCGCCTGAGCCAGCGTGTGGGCGGCGCTCAGCGCCTCTGCATCGTTGCGCAACACGGCGGCCGGCAACAGCAGGGGGGCTTCGTCCAGATCACTTTGGGGGGGTGTTGCAGCCACGTTAGGCATCAGCGCCGCTCCTTGGCTGCACGTAATGCCCTGGCGTTATGCACCGGGGTAATTTTGATCATACCGACCTCGCATTCAATGAAATAAAAAAAGAAAAATCAGGAATGTCCGGTGGTCCGGTGCATATACCCTAAGCGTGTTAAATATTTAAATAAACTAACTTTTGGGAATATGCATAGAAGGGCGATCACCCAGGTTTGCAGGGTTAGCCGAGCGGACGGGGTTGGTAGACCGGCGTGGTTGTCGCCGGACGGGTGGGTAGCAGCGCTGCAATGCGCACGGTGCGGGTGGGCGCCCAGCGCGAATTGTTGCCGACGCGGTCCAGCACGCAGTAGGTCACGTCCAGCCGGCAGTCATCGCCGCCTTCGACAATCACGCTCGACGGCACCCACACCTGCACGGCCAGGCCGACGCCGCTGGCGGTGATTTTTGGCAGGTCCATGCGCACGTCACCCCAGCGCAGGGTGATCGCATCGCCGCTGCTCATGTTCGGGTAGGGCTCGATGGTCAAGGGAATGCCACGTTGCACCTGGCGGCTGTTGACACCCTGGCGACGGATCGTCTCGGGCAGGCCAACCGGGGCAAGGTTCTGGTTTTCGTCGCTGTACAGGTTGGGCGGCTGTCCGCCCGGGCAGTCGGTTTTGACGCGTACCTGGGTGGTGGCCGAGCGTGCCGGGCCGTGGCCGATCTGCATGACCTGGTAATGCACGCGCGCGGGGCCATCGAGCACGAAACTTTGCGGGATGCGCAGGTGGGTCGGCTGGCCGATGCGGCACGCGGTTATCCGTCGTGAGGCAGCGAAGCAGTTGTTCCAGAACAGTTCGATCAGGTCACCTTCCTCCATGCCGGGGTAGGGGGCGATATCGACCTGCAAGTGGGCGGCGGCGTGGGCATTGATGCCGTTTCCAAGGGCCTGGGGCAGGGTTGGGGCGGTCAACATGGCCGGGGTTGCAGTGCGCGTCATAAGTCATCTCCTTGATGCAGCCAGCAGCGCTCGTTCCGAGCCATTGGCGCGGGTGCGCAAGCGGTCCGAAAGGAACGATTCAGTAAATAGCCGGGATAGGATCCAATCCTCTGGACGTTAGATAAGAGGGTTGGCCAGGGTCAGTCAATGGCGGCAAAAGGCTAAACGGTGTGGCGGTGCAGATTCAGAAGGGTCTGACCGGGAGGGGGATTTTTGCGTGGGCGCGGCGGGGTGTTTTACCGAGAGGAATGTCGACGCGCTGTAGGGTGGGAGGCTGCGTCAATGTGGCGAGCGGGCTTGCCCCGCGTTGGGGTGCGAAGCGCCCCCATCAAGGAACATGCGGTGTACCTGACACTGCGCAGAGGATGGTTTTGGGGCTGCTGCGCAGCCCAACGCGGGGCAAGCCCGCTCGCCACAGCAAGCCTGCTTGCCACAACAAGCCCGCTCGCCAGAGGGATGGGATTGATTGAGCCTGTCAGTGGGCGAGGAATTTGCTCAGGAACTGGCGGGTGCGTTCTTCCCTTGGGTTGGCAAACAGCGCCTTGGCTTCGCCCTGTTCGACGATGACGCCCTTGTCGAAAAAGATCACCCGGTTGGCCACATCGCGGGCAAAGCTCATTTCGTGGGTGACGATGACCAGGGTGCGGTTTTCTTCGGCGAGGCTGCGAATGGTCGCCAACACTTCACCCACCAGTTCGGGGTCGAGGGCCGAGGTAGGTTCGTCGAACAGAATCACCTCCGGTTCCATGGCCAGCGCCCGTGCAATCGCCACACGCTGTTGCTGACCACCGGACAGGCGCCGTGGGTAGGCGTCTTCCTTGCCCGCCAGGCCGACTTTGGCCAGCAGCTTGCGACCCAGCTCGGTGGCGGCTTCGCGTGGCATCTTCTTGACCACGATGGGGCCTTCGATGACGTTTTCCAGTGCCGTGCGGTGGGGGAACAGGTTGAAGTTCTGGAACACGAAGCCCACGTGCTGGCGCAGACGTCGCACCAGGCCCTGTTGCTGGTTGAGCGGTTTGCTGCCGTCGATCTCGACGTCGCCCACCTTGATACGGCCGCTGGTGGGTTCTTCGAGGAAATTCAGGCAGCGCAGGAAGGTGGTCTTGCCCGAACCGCTGGGGCCGATGATCGCGACGACTTCGCCGGCCTTGACCTCAAGGTCGATGCCGTTGAGCACCACCTGACCGTTGAATTGTTTGGTCAGCTTTTCAACCACGATCATGCTTCAAGACTCCAGGTCATGCCGGTTGACCCGGTCTTCCAGGCGATTCTGAAAATGCGCCAGGATGCTGGCCAGTATCCAGTAGATCAGCGCAGCGGACAGGTACATGGTGAAGATTTCGAAGGTGCGCGCCGACACCAACTGCGCCTGGCGAAACAGCTCGGGCACCTGGATGGTGGCGGCCAGCGCGGTGTCCTTGACCAGCGAAATAAAGCTGTTGCCCAACGGCGGCAAGGCGGTCCGCATCGCCTGCGGCAGAATGGCCCGGCGCAGGGTCTGCGCGCGGGTCATGCCGATGCTGGCAGCGGCTTCCCACTGGCCCCGCTCAATGGACGCAATGGCGGCCCGCAGGATTTCACAGGCGTAGGCGGCCATGTTCAGCGAAAAGCCGATCATGGCCGCCGGGATCGGATCCAGCTCGATGCCCACTTGCGGCAAGCCGTAGTAGATCAGAAACAGCTGCACCAGCAAGGGCGTGCCGCGAAAGAACGACACGTAGACGCGGGCGGTCCAACTCAGCAGCTTGAAGCGCGACAGGCGCATCAAGGCCAGGCCGAAGCCCAGCAGCAAACCGAAGAACATCCCGCCCAGGCTGAGAATGACCGTGTAGTACGCGCCCTTGAGCAGAAAGGGCGCGGAGTCCAGCGCGAGTTGGAAGCCTGCTTCCATTATTGAGTGACGTCAGCGTTGAAGTACTTCTCGGACAGCTTTTTCAAGGTGCCGTCGGCGCGCAGCTTGTCGAGGGCAGTGTTCACGGCGTCGAGCAGTTCAGGCTCGCCTTTGCGCAGGGCAATGCCCGACTCCTGGCGCGAGAACGCATTACCGGCAGCGGCGGTGTCCGGGGCTTTCTTGGCGTATTCCAGCGCAGCCAGACGGTCGATCAGGATTGCGTCGATGCGGCCGATGCGCAGGTCCTGGAACTTGGTCGGGTCATCGTTGTAAGTCTTGATGATGGCTTTGGGTTGGTTGTCCTTGAGCCACTGTTCGTAGTTGGTGCCCAGGCCCACACCGACTTTCTTGCCGGCCAGGTCGTCGGCGGTCTTGATCTCGCCGGCGTTCTTCTTCAGCACCAGCGCCTGGATACCGGAAATGGTGTAGGGCTTGGAGAAATCGTATTTTTTCCTGCGCTCTTCGGAGATGGTCACCTGGTTGACCACGGCGTCCAGGCGTTTGGATTCCAGGGCGGCGAGGATGCCATCCCAGGGTGTGGCCTGCAGCTTGACCTTCACGCCCAGCTCTTTGGCCAGGGCTTCGGACAGTTCCACCTCGAAACCGGTGAGCTTGCCGCTTTCATCGACAAAACTGAACGGCGGGTAGGTGCCTTCCAGGCCGATCTTGATCTCGCCCGCCTTCTTGATGTTGCTCAATTGCTCACCGGCAACGGCCTGGCCAAGCAGACCGGCGCCCAGCGCCAGGCCCAAGGTGCCAACCAGTAATGTGCGACGCAATGCAGAAATAGTCATGAAGAGCCCCTGTGTTTTTATGGTGAGCGAAGCAGGTGACGCAGTGGTCGTATCCTGCCTTAAAGCGCGCGACTATAAGGCCGGCTTTTAAGACTTGAAAATAATATAAATTCAGCCTGATATTCTATTTTTGAATATAGAAAGTTTCAAGGTGGGAGGGGGCTTGCTCCTGATCGTGAGGTGTCAGCCAGCTCATCTGTGACTGATACACCGCCATCGGGAGCAAGTCCCCTCTCACATGGGTCCGTACGGACTCAGTTAAATACGGAGTCATAGGCAAACAGCGCCGGTGCCCCGCCGGTATGCAGGAAGATAATCGGTCCGTCCTCAAACCGCTGGCGCCCGATGCCGTCCAGCAAGCCAGCCATGGCCTTGCCGGTGTACACCGGGTCCAGCAACAGACCTTCCTGGCTGGCCAAAAGTTTGATCGCCGACAAAGTGCCCGCATTCGGCTCGCCGTAGCGCGGGCCGAAATATTCGTCCCACAGGATCACCTTGAACGCGTCCGGCAGGGCCACGCCCAGCAACTCGGCGGTGCGTTCGGCCAGGCCCTGCACTTTCGGGCGTTGGGCCTCGTCGGTGCGCGACACGGTCACACCCACCACTGGCAGATGGGGCAAGGCTTCGCTCAAGGCCAACGCCAGGCCGCTGTGGGTGCCGGCGCTGCCGGAGGCCAGCACCACGGCAGCGAAGTCGATGCCGCTGGCGTCGATCTGCGCGGCCAGTTCCAGGCCGGCCCGGACATAGCCCAGCGCACCCAGCGCATTGGAGCCGCCGATGGGCACCAGGTACGGCTTCTTGCCATTGCTGCGCAGGCGGTCGGCGAGGGCATTGAGTTGGTCGTCGACGTTATCGAGGTTTTCCACCCGCTCCACTTTGGCGTCGAACAACTCGAGCAGCAGGCGGTTGCCGTTGCCGAGGTAGTTGGGGTCTTCGGTGCCGATGGGGTTTTCCAGCAGCGCGACGCAGCCCAGGCCGAGCCTGGCGGCCAGCGCAGCGGTCTGGCGCACGTGGTTGGACTGGATGGCGCCGGCGGTCACGAGGGTGTCGGCGCCCTGGGCGATGGCATCGGCGGCGAGGTATTCAAGCTTGCGCAGTTTGTTGCCGCCCATGGCCAGCGGCGTGGTGTCGTCGCGCTTGACGTAGACGTCGCGACCCAGCCATGTCGACAGCCGTTCGAGTTTTTCCAGGGCGGTGGCGCCGCCCAGCAGGTCCAGGCGGTTAAAGCGGTCGAGCTGTTGCTTGATCATGGTTGCGCACGGTTGCTGAGGAATGGGCCGACTATAGGCAGGCCCTTTTGCGCAGGCAACCGCCAATCGCTTATAGCCGATAGTGCTTGGCATCACACCATTGGTTCTTAAGGGCGGCCGGGGTGCATACCGTAAAGTGGCGGCCATTACGTCAGGAGTAAAGACCGTGAGTGAGCGTTCCAGTCATTGGCAATTACAGACCATCGTCAGCCAGCTGCGCAGCGCCCGCGATCAGTGGCGCACGCGCAATGGCCGTTTGAGCGGCGAGCATGGCGGGCGTGAACTGCCGTCGCGCGAGGCGGTGGCGCAGATCCTCGAAGCCTTGTGTGGTGCGCTGTTTCCGATGCGCCTGGGGCCGGTGGACCTGCGTGAGGAAAGTGAAGATTTCTACGTCGGCCACACTCTGGATGTCGCGCTGAACGCCTTGCTTGCCCAGGCGCGCCTGGAGCTTCGTTATGCCGCGCGCCAGGGCGGGCAGGACGACAGCCAGATCGATGCCCATGCCATCCGCCTGATCCAGGGTTTCGCCCTGGCCTTGCCATCCCTGCGCAGCCTCTTGGATACCGATGTGCTGGCCGCCTACCACGGCGACCCGGCCGCGCGCAGCGTCGACGAAGTGCTGCTGTGCTACCCCGGCATTCTGGCGGTGATTCACCATCGCCTGGCCCATCACCTGTACCGCGCGGGCTTGCCGTTGCTGGCACGGATCAGCGCAGAAATCGCCCACTCGGCGACCGGCATCGACATCCACCCCGGCGCGCAGATCGGCCCGAGCTTCTTTATCGATCACGGCACGGGTGTGGTGATTGGTGAAACCGCGATCATCGGTGAGCGCGTGCGTATCTACCAGGCGGTGACGCTGGGCGCCAAGCGCTTTCCGGCGGACGAAGACGGACAGTTGCAGAAGGGGCATCCACGGCATCCGATCGTGGAAGACGATGTGGTGATCTATGCCGGGGCGACCATTCTGGGGCGCATCACCATCGGCAAGGGCTCGACCATTGGCGGCAATGTGTGGCTGACGCGCAGCGTGCCGGCGGGGGTGAACATCACTCAGGCCAATCTGCAGCATGAGGATGGCGCGCAAAAATAGCCCCAGCGCCGAACACCTTTCAATTGTGGGAGCCGGCAAGCCAGCTCCCACAGTTTGATCCGTGTCTCACACATGAGCTGTTTATCGCTGAACGTTTTGTGATCCTTATCCGTCATACAAGACCTTGGCTTGACGTAGGAATTGTCTACCACTCGGCCCTGCGATTAGTCCCCGAACGCCTATTCATGTTTAAATTGAACGCTCGTTCAAGTTAAACCGGTGGTTCGCTGCCCGCTCACAACAGGAGGCTTACCTTTGCTGAGTCCGTTATTTACAGCCACATACCCAACCCTCGGGGTGCATCGTTCATGAGTGCATCGTCCACCCCTTCCAGCGGCCTGGTGCGCATGAATGCGCCCGTTTTCTACTTTGCCGCAACCTTCATTCTGCTGTTTGGCATCACCGTTATCGCGATCCCGCAACAAGCCGGTGCCTGGCTGCTGGCTGCGCAAAACTGGGCGGCCAATACGGTCGGCTGGTACTACATGCTGGCGATGACCCTGTATCTGGTCTTCGTGGTGGTCACCGCGCTATCGGGCTACGGCAAGATAAAGCTCGGTGCCGACCACGACGAGCCCGAATTCAGTTACCTGTCCTGGGCCGGCATGCTGTTCGCCGCCGGCATCAGCATCACGCTGTTCTTCTTTTGCGTGTCCGAGCCGCTGACGCACCTGGTGCAACCGCCCCAGGGCGCGCCGCTGAACGCCGATGCAGCGCGCCAGGCCATGCAGATTCTGTTTCTGCACTGGGGCCTGCATGGTTGGGGCGTGTTCGCCTTTGTCGGCATGGCCCTGGCGTACTTCGCCTACCGGCATAACCTGCCGCTGGCGTTGCGTTCGGCGCTGTACCCGCTGATCGGCAAGCGCATCAACGGCCCCATCGGCTACGCGGTGGACGGCTTCGGCATCATCGCCACGGTGTTCGGCCTGGGAGCCGACATGGGCTTTGGTGTGCTGCACCTCAACTCCGGGCTGGACTACCTGTTCGGCATTGCCCATACGCAGTGGATTCAGGTCGGCCTGATCACCCTGATGATGGGCGCGGCGATTCTTGTGGCCGTGGCCGGCGTCGACAAGGGTGTGCGGGTGATGTCCGACATCAACATGCTGCTGGCCTGTGCGCTGCTGCTGTTCGTGTTGTTCGCCGGTCCCACCCAGCATTTGCTCAACACCCTGATCCAGAACATCGGCGACTACCTCGGCGCCTTGCCGACCAAGAGTTTCGATGTGTACGCCTACGACAAGCCCAGCGACTGGCTGGGCGGTTGGACGGTGTTCTACTGGGCCTGGTGGATCGCGTGGTCGCCGTTCGTGGGCCTGTTCATCGCACGGATTTCCCGTGGCCGTACCATCCGCGAATTCGTGTTCGGTGTGCTGCTGATCCCGCTGGGCTTTACCTTGGCGTGGATGTCGATTTTCGGCAACAGTGCCATCGATCAGGTGCTCAACCACGGCATGACCGCGCTCGGTCAGTCGGCCATCGATGACCCGTCGATGAGCCTGTACCTGCTGCTGGAAACCTATCCGTGGAGCAAGACGGTGATCGCCGTCACGGTGTTTATCAGCTTCGTGTTCTTCGTCACCTCCGCCGACTCCGGCACCGTGGTGCTGTCGACGCTGTCGTCCAAGGGCGGCAACGCCGATGAAGACGGGCCGAAATGGCTGCGGGTGTTCTGGGGCGCGATGACCGCGCTGGTCACCAGTGCCTTGTTGTTTGCCGGCAGCATCGATTCGCTGAAATCGGCGGTGGTACTCACCTCGTTGCCGTTCTCGATGATTCTGCTGTTGATGATGTGGGGGCTGCACAAGGCGTTCCATCTGGAATCACAAAAGCAGATCGCGCAATTGCATTCGCTGGCGCCGGTGTCGGCTTCACGCAAGGGCAAAGGCGGCTGGCGCCAGCGCTTGAGCCAGGCGGTGCACTTCCCGTCGCGGGACGAGGTATACCGCTTCCTCGAGTCGACGGTGCGCCCGGCGATTGAAGAAGTGACGGCGGTGTTTGTCGAGAAGGGCCTTTCGGTGGTCACCCAGCCGGACCCGGCCAACGACAGCGTCAGCCTCGAGATCGGCCATGGCGAGGAACACCCGTTCATCTACCAGGTGCAGATGCGCGGTTACTTCACGCCATCGTTCGCCCGTGGCGGCATGGGCTCCAAACAGATCAACAACCGTCGCTACTATCGCGCGGAAGTGCACTTGAGCGAGGGCAGCCAGGACTACGATCTGGTGGGCTACACCAAGGAGCAGATCATCAACGACATCCTCGATCAGTACGAGCGGCATTTGCAGTTCCTGCATCTGGTGCGCTGAGCCCTGTGATCGTTCCCACGCTCGGCGTGGGAACGATCATCGGCGCGTCCACTCTGGGAGTAAATTGCTGTAAAAGGGAAACCACACCCAACAGCCCAGAGAGGATTCGATGACGTACATTGCTGCCGAAAACCGCTATGAATCTATCCCGTATCGCCGCACAGGCCGCAGTGGCCTGGTGCTGCCCGCCCTGTCCCTGGGGCTGTGGCACAACTTTGGCGACAGCACCCCGATCGACACTCAGCGCGCCCTGCTGCGCACCGCGTTCGACCTGGGGATCAACCACTTCGACCTGGCCAACAACTATGGACCGCCCTATGGCAGTGCCGAGATCAACTTCGGCCGTCTGCTGCGCGAAGACTTCAAGCACTACCGCGACGAACTGATCATCTCCAGCAAGGCCGGTTGGGACATGTGGCCCGGCCCATACGGCCAGGGCGGCGGCTCGCGCAAATACGTGCTGGCCAGCCTTGATCAGAGCCTGCAGCGCATGGGGCTCGACTACGTGGATATTTTCTACTCGCACCGTTTCGATGCCGACACGCCGCTGGAAGAAACCGCCAGCGCCCTGGCCACTGCCGTGCAGCAGGGCAAGGCGTTGTATATCGGTATTTCGTCGTACTCCGGGGTGAAAACCCGTGAAATGGCAGCGCTGCTCAAAGAATGGAAAGTGCCATTGCTGATTCACCAGCCGGCCTACAACCTGCTCAATCGCTGGGTGGAGAAAGACCTGCTCGACGCCACCGAAGAACTCGGCGTCGGCGTGATCGCGTTCACACCACTGGCCCAGGGTCTGCTCACCGACAAGTACCTCAACGGCGTGCCGGCCGACGCACGTGTCAACCGCCCGGGCGGTGGTTCGCTGCAGGCGGGGCACCTGTCCGAAGCCAACCTCGCCCACGTGCGCGCCCTCAACGAAATCGCCCAGCGACGCGGCCAAAGCCTGGCCCAACTGGCATTGGCCTGGACGTTGCGTGACCCACGGGTGACCAGTGCACTGATCGGTGCAAGCCGGCCGGAGCAGATCATTGAGAACGTTGGGGCGTTGAAAAATCTGAGCTTCAGCGCAGAGGAACTGGCGCAGATTGATCGATTTGCGCAGGAAGGCGGGATCAACCTGTGGGAAAAGCCCTCCAGCGCTGAATAAGTAGCGAGTGCGCTTATTGTGGCAAGCGGCCTTACTGTGGCGAGCGGGCTTGCCCCGCGTTGGGGCGCGAAGCGCCCCCAATCAAGCAAAACGCGGTGTACCTGATACGGCTCAGCGTCTGGTTTTGGGGCTGCTGCGCAGCCCAACGCAGGACAAGCCTGCTCGCCACAGGGAATCTGCGCTTAACTGAACGGCATTAGGGCAAGCCCGCTCGCCACAGGGATGTGGTTGCCTGAAATGGCGCGTGCATTCAGCGTGCCTGCCCATGCCACGGCACCCATTTACGCTGCAGGGCGCGCAGGCCCATTTCCATGGCGAAGGCGATCAGCGCGATGACCAGAATCCCCAGCACCACCACGTCGGTGACCAGGAACTGCGCCGCCGACTGCACCATGAAACCCAGGCCACTGGTGGCCGCGATCAGCTCGGCCGCAACCAACGTCGACCAGCCAACCCCCAGGCCGATGCGCACGCCGGTGAGGATGTCGGGCAGGGCGCTCGGCAGGATCACATGGCGAATCAGCTGGGCACGCGTCGCCCCCAACGACTGCGCGGCCCGCAGCTTGGCCGGGTCAACGGTGCGCACGCCGGTCGCCGTGGCGATGGCGATCGGCGCAAAGATCGCTAGGTAAATCAGCAGCACTTTGGACAGCTCGCCGATGCCGCACCAGATCACGATCAATGGCAGGTAGGCCAGCGGCGGGATTGGACGGTAAAACTCGATCAGCGGGTCGAGGATGCCACGCGCAATGCGGTTCGAACCGATGGCAATCCCCACCGGAACGGCGGTCAGCACGGCAAAGCCCAGGCCCAGGCCGATACGACTGAGGCTCGCGCTTAGGTGCTGCCACAAGGTGGAATCCATATAGCCCGTGGTCGCCAGCAGCCAGCCTTTTTGCAGCACGGCGGAGGGTGGCGGCAGGAACAGCGGTTCGATCATGCCGGTGGCGGTCACGGCCCACCAGATCGCCAGCAAGGCGACCAGCGTGAGCAGGCTGATCCAGCGCGTGCTCAAGCTGCGGCGCACCGGGATAACCGCGTGTGCCACCGGCTTGGCGGCGCTGGCGGGAAGTTCATAGCTGCTCATGCGCTCACCTGCCGTTGCGAAAAGACTTTGCCCAGCACGTGTTCGCGGGTTTCGATAAAGCGCGGGTCGGACTTGATCGCCCGCGCCGACTCACCGGCGGCGTAGCGTTGGCCGAAGTCCAGGTGCAGGCGTTCGACGATCTGGCCGGGGTTGGGCGCCAGCAGGATCAAGTCAGTGGCGAGAAATACCGCTTCTTCGATGTCGTGGGTAATCAGGAAGACCGGCTTGGCCGTGCGCCGCCAGACTTGCAGCAGCAGCTCCTGCATCTGTTCGCGGGTAAAGGCATCGAGGGCACCGAAGGGTTCGTCCATCAGTAACACGCGTGGGTCGGCGGCCAGGGCGCGGGCCAGGCCGACGCGTTGCTTCTGGCCGCCTGAAAGCTGCCAGATACGCCGGCTGTCGAACCCCGCCAGGTCGACCAGCGCGAGCATTTCCCGGGCGCGGATTTCACGTTGCGCCCTGGGCACACCAGCCAGCTCCAGGCCGAAGCCGACGTTGGCCAACACGTCCTGCCAAGGCAGCAGGGCGTCGTCCTGGAACACCACGCCACGCTCGGCACTCGGGCCTTGGACCGGCACGCCATCGAGGCTGATGCGCCCGGCAGACGGTTCGACAAAGCCGGCAATCAGGTTCAACAGCGAAGTTTTGCCACTGCCGGACGGGCCGAGGGCCACCAGCAATTGCTGGGGCCCAAGCTCGAGTGAAATATCCGCCAGCACCGGTTCCGCAGCACCCGGGTACTGTGCGCTGATGCGCTCCAGCTTGAGCAAGGTCATCGCACTTAACTCCTTATTGAGTGATGAACCTGGCGCTGACATAAGGCGCGTAGTCCGGCAGCACGGCGTCGACCTTGCCCTGTTCCTTGAGGAACGCAGCGGTGTCGGTCACGGCCTTGGTGGTCGGTGCGCCCAGCAAGGTTAACTGGTCGGCGGCCAGCGGGTAGACGTTGCCTTGCAGCAGCAGCGGGATGTCACTGGCTTTGGCGCCGGAGAGCTTTACCAGTTTGTCGACGTTGCCTTTGTCGGCTAGCCAGGCTTGTGGGTCTTTGCGGTACGCGGCGTAGGCATCCAGGGTGACCTTGGCGAAAGCCGTGACGATTTCCGGGTGCTTCTCGGCAAAATCCTTACGCACGATCCACGCATCGAAGGTCGGCGCGCCGAACTTGGCCAGCTCGCCGGAGGTAATCAGCACCTTGCCGTTTTCCTTGGCCACGCCCAGGGCCGGGTCCCACACGTAGGTGGCGTCGATATCGCCACGCTTCCAGGCCGCGATAATGGCCGGCGGTGCGAGGTTGAGGATGGTGACTTTCGACGGGTCGATGTTCCAGTGCTTCAACGCGGCCAGCAGGCTGTAGTGGCCGGTGGACACGAACGGCACGGCGACTTTCTTGCCGATCAGGTCCTGCGGGCGGTTGATCCCCGCACCGTTGCGCGCTACCAGGGCTTCGGCACCGCCGATCTGGGTGGCGACGAGGAAGGTTTCCACCGGAACCTTGCGCGTGATCGCAGCGGTCAGTGGGCTGGAACCGAGGTAGCCGATCTGCACGTCGCCGGAAGCGAGGGCGGCGATGATATCGGCGCCATTGTCGAATTTGCGCCAGTCGATTTTGGCGTTGGTGGCTTTTTCATAAGCGCCGTCGGCCTGGGCGACTTTGGCCGGGTCGACGGTGGTCTGGTAAGCGATGGTCACATCCGCCGCCTGGGCAAACAGGCTGGCACCGGCCAGGGACAATGCGGCCAGGAGGCGCAGAGGGGTCAGCAGTTTCAAGGGGGAAGCTCCTCAATCAGGCGGCCGGAGGTCGGCGTGTGAGGAGACTAAATGATCTAATAATCCGAAAATAAATAACGTTTTCGAATTAGCTTATTAGAAGAGAAGCGAACGCCAATCTTCAGTCTGGTGCAGGCAAATGTGGGAGGGGCTTGCCCCCGATGGCGGTGGATCAGTCAGCTTATCTGTAGCTGACCCACAGCTATCGGGGGCAAGCCCCCTCCCACAGTGGACAGAGTAGGTCCTTAATTACTGATGGCGAGGATGCTCGCCTGGTACGACCCGACAAACACATCGAAGTCGCCCACTTCGGTTTGCTCCAGCTCCGCCTGTTGCGCCAGCGACTTGCGCGCCAGTTCTTCAAAGCGCGCCTGTTCGTCAGCTGCCAGCGGCTCCTTGCGGAAATACTCGGCATGCAACTGGCTCTGGTGCAGGGAGAACTGCGCAAAGCTCTCTTTGCGCTCGGCCATCGCTGCCAGTACCTGGGCCGACGGGGTCAGCGACGGGTCCTGGATTTTCGCCAACTGGGCATCCAGTGCCTGGCTGTGTTCGCTGATGCCGTGGCTCTCGTCGAGCAGGGCGGCCAGCGGCGCGATCTGTTCCAGCAGCTCGGTGGCCCATTGCTTCATGTCCACCGCCGCGCCATCGCGCTGCAGCTCCAGGCCCGGACGACGACCCTCCTTGACCACGCTGAGGAAGTTGGAGGTGGCGTTGCCGCATTCGTTGTTGGCGAACAGCGGGCTGTCGTTGAGTGCGCAATACAGCAGGAACGCGTCGAGAAAGCGCGATTCCGGCAGGTCGATGCCCATTGGCAGGAACGGGTTGATGTCCAGGCAGCGTACTTCGATGTACTGGATGCCACGGGCCACCAGCGCCTGGATCGGCCGCTCGCCGGTGTAGGTCACGCGCTTGGGGCGGATGTTGGAGTAGTACTCGTTTTCGATCTGCAGGATGTTGGTGTTGAGCTGCACCCACTCACCGTCCTTGTGCGTGCCGACTTCGACGTACGGCGCGTAGGGCGTTGCCACCGCTTCGCGCAGGCTGTCGGTGTAGCTGCTCAAGTCGTTGTAGCACGGCGTGAGGCCGGCCTGGGCGTTGCTCTGGTAACCCAGGTCGCTCATGCGCAGGCTGGTGGCATAGGGCAGGTACAGCGTGTCGGCGTCCAGCACTTCGAGCTGGTGCGAGCGCCCGCGTAGAAACCCGGCGTCCAGGGCCGGCGAGGCACCGAACAGGTACATCAGCAGCCAGCTGTAACGGCGGAAGTTGCGGATCAGCGCGATGTAGGCCGTGGACTGATAGTCACGCTCGGTGCCGACAAAACCCTCGGTGTCCTTGAGCAGCGGCCACAGCTGTTCCGGCAGGGAAAAGTTGTAGTGGATACCGGCGATGCACTGCATGGTCTTGCCGTAACGCAGGGCCAGGCCCTTGCGGTACACGTACTTGAGCTGTCCGATGTTGGAGGTGCCGTAGTAGGCAATCGGAATATCTTCCTCGGCCGGCAACGGGCACGGCATCGATGGGCTCCACAGGTATTCACTGCCGAGCTTGGTGTAGGCAAAGCGGTGGATCCTGTCCAGGCTGCTCAAGGTATCGGCCGGGTTGGGCAGCGCCGGGGTGATGAACTCCAGCAGCGATTCCGAGTAGTCGGTGGTGATCAATTCGTTGGTCAGTGCAGCGCCCAGGGCTTCGGGGTGCGGCGTTTGCGCCAGGCGACCCTCACCGGTGACGCGCAGGCATTCCCGCTCGATGCCGTGCAAGCATTGCTCCAGCAGGGAGAGGTGTTCGCGCTTGCCGAGCAGGGCCAGGCGGCGGTTGAGAAGTTCGCTCAAGTTGGATTCCTTCACGCGTCAGTCGCCCCAATATGGGGGTGGGCAGGACGGTCTACAAGGGTGAAGTGGAAACTGGCGTTATCGCCTGGTTTTGAGTCGAGAAGACTCGCATTGAAAAAGCCTCCTTCACTCCATGAATTGGGCTACAGCGCATCAAGAAAATTCCGACGCTGTGATTGCAGCGCCGAAATTAACTCAAATCGAGGGTGGGGAGCTATAGGGCAGCGAAGGTGCCCTGCGCTTTTACGACATGTTTTGCATGCAGTTACCTACAAGACGTTGATTTGACCCTCAGCGCTTTTTCAACTGCTTGGCGTTGGCGAACAGCGACGCCATGGCGTTGTTGGCTGGCGCTGCCGTCGCGGTTTCCTTGCGCGGTTGGCTGTTTTCCGAGCGGTTCTGCGACTGACGCGGTGCCGAACCCGGGCGTGCGCCACGGGCACCGTCGACTTTCTCGCCGGGGGTATCGCTCATGCGCATCGACAGGCCCACGCGTTTGCGCGGGATATCGACTTCCATGACCTTGACCTTGACCACGTCACCGGCCTTGACCGCTTCGCGCGGGTCCTTGATGAATTTTTCCGACAGCGCGGAGATATGCACCAGGCCGTCCTGATGTACACCAATGTCGACGAACGCGCCGAAGTTGGTCACGTTGGTCACCACGCCTTCGAGGATCATGCCCGGTTGCAGGTCCTTGAGGTCCTCGACGCCGTCCTGGAACTCGGCGGTCTTGAACTCGGGACGCGGGTCTCGTCCGGGTTTTTCCAGCTCTTGCAGGATGTCGGTGATGGTCGGCACGCCGAAGGTTTCGTCGGTGTATTTCTTCGGGTCCAGGCGCTTGAGGAACGCGGCGTCGCCAATCAGCGAGCGAATATCGCGATCGGTTTCGGCGGCGATGCGTTGCACCAGTGGGTAGGCTTCCGGGTGGACGGCGGACGAATCCAGCGGGTTGTCGCCATTCATCACGCGCAGGAAACCGGCGGCCTGTTCGAAGGTTTTTTCACCCAGGCGTGCGACTTTTTTCAGCGCGGCGCGGGTCTTGAACGCGCCGTTTTCGTCGCGGTGAGTCACGATATTTTGTGCCAGGGTGGTGTTCAGGCCGGAGATACGCGCCAACAGCGCGACCGAGGCAGTGTTCACATCCACGCCGACCTTGTTCACACAGTCTTCCACCACCGCATCCAGGCCACGCGCCAGTTTCAGCTGCGACACGTCGTGCTGGTACTGGCCGACACCGATGGATTTGGGGTCGATCTTCACCAGTTCGGCCAGCGGATCCTGCAGGCGACGGGCGATGGACACTGCGCCTCGGATCGACACGTCGAGGTCCGGGAATTCCCTGGACGCCAGTTCCGACGCCGAGTACACCGAAGCGCCGGCCTCGGAGACCATGACCTTGGTCATCTTCATCGCTGGGTATTTTTTGATCAGTTCGGCGGCCAGCTTGTCGGTCTCACGGCTGGCGGTACCGTTGCCGATGGCGATCAGGTCCACCGAGTGCTTGGCGCACAGGGCGGCCAGGATTGCGAGGGTCTGGTCCCACTTGTTATGCGGAACGTGGGGGTACACGGTGGCGTGGTCCAGCAGCTTGCCGGTGGCGTCGACGACCGCGACCTTGCAACCGGTGCGCAGGCCGGGGTCCAGGCCCAGGGTGGCGCGCGGGCCGGCGGGGGCGGCCAGCAGCAGGTCGTGCAGGTTGTGGGCGAACACGTTGATCGCTTCGGTTTCGGCGCCGTCACGCAGTTCGCCCAGCAGGTCGGTTTCCAGGTGGGTGTAGAGCTTGACCTTCCAGGTCCAGCGCACGACTTCACCGAGCCACTTGTCCGCAGGACGGTTCTGATTCTGGATGCCGAATTGTTGCCCGATCATGCCTTCGCACGGGTGCATGGTGCCCGGCAGTTCGTCGCCGACTTTGAGCGCCGAGCTGAGAATGCCTTCGTTGCGCCCGCGGAAAATCGCCAGCGCACGGTGGGACGGCATGCTCTTGAGCGGTTCGTCGTGCTCGAAGTAATCGCGGAACTTGGCGCCTTCTTCCTCTTTGCCGGCGATGACGCGCGCGCTGAGCACGGCTTCCTGCTTGAGGTAATTGCGCAGTTTTTCCAGCAGGTTGGCGTTTTCGGCGAAGCGCTCCATGAGGATGTATTTGGCGCCTTCGAGGGCGGCCTTGACGTCGGCGACGCCCTTGTCGGCATCGATGAAGCGTGCGGCTTCGGTTTCCGGGCTTAGCGACGGGTCGTTGAACAGACCATCGGCCAGCTCGCCAAGGCCGGCTTCCAGGGCGATCTGGCCCTTGGTGCGGCGCTTTTGCTTGTAGGGCAGGTAGAGGTCTTCGAGGCGGGTCTTGGTGTCGGCGAGCTTGATGTCGCGTTCGAGTTGCGGGGTGAGCTTGCCCTGTTCCTCGATGCTGGCGAGGATGCTGATGCGCCGTTCGTCGAGTTCTCGCAGGTAGCGCAGGCGTTCTTCCAGGTGCCGAAGCTGGATATCGTCGAGGCTGCCGGTCACTTCCTTACGGTAGCGGGCGATGAAAGGCACCGTGGAGCCTTCATCCAGTAGAGCGACGGCCGCTTCGACCTGTTGGGGGCGTACGCCGAGTTCTTCGGCGATGCGGCTGTTGATGCTGTCCATAAAACCACCTGAAATTCTGAAAAGCAGCTCGCGGGCCCGCAGAACAAGGCCCGGAAAGACTGGTTGAGCGGCCCGACCGGCACCGCTGCCTGGGTCAAGAGGCAGCCAATTGACCCTCGAAATCGAAAAAGTCGCGTCAAGCGGGTAAAAAAAGCCGGCAGTAAACGGAAACGATCTGACGTTGCCCTGCAAGACGGCGCCGCATTATAACCAGCGTTCTGTCCTTGAGGGGTACTGCGCCAGTGGTTGTAGGACGCAGGTCTGCTGGTGGTCGAGGAAAAATCTGCTAACAATGCACACGGTGCGTATAACGGCAGCTAGGCCATAATGCGCGCCGAGATAAGAGGAGCATCCAATGAGCAGCACTGCACAAACTGCTGAAGGCGAAAAAATTCTCATCGTTGACGACGATCCGGGGCTGAGCAGCCTGCTGGAGCGCTTCTTCAACTCCAAGGGCTACCGTGCCCGCGCGGTGCCGAACACCGAGCAGATGGACCGTCTGCTGGGGCGCGAAGTATTCAACCTGGTCGTACTTGACCTGATGCTGCCCGGCGAAGACGGCCTCACCGCCTGCAAACGCCTGCGTGGCGCGAACAACCAGATTCCGATCATCATGCTTACCGCCAAGGGCGATGAGCTGAGTCGCATCAAGGGCCTTGAACTGGGCGCTGATGATTACCTGGCCAAGCCGTTCAACCCTGACGAACTGATGGCCCGGGTCAAGGCCGTATTGCGTCGCCAGGCAGCCCCGGTACCGGGCGCGCCAGGCAGCGAAGACGAAAGCGTTACCTTTGGCGACTACGAGCTGTCGCTGGCGACCCGTGAACTCAAGCGTGGCGACGAAGTACACATGCTCACCACCGGCGAGTTCGCGGTACTCAAGGCCCTGGTGATGAACGCACGCCAGCCGCTGACCCGCGACAAGCTGATGAACCTGGCCCGTGGTCGGGAATGGGACGCGCTGGAGCGCTCCATCGACGTGCAGATATCCCGTCTGCGCCGGATGATCGAGCCGGACCCGTCCAAGCCTCGCTATATCCAGACAGTCTGGGGTGTGGGTTACGTGTTTGTGCCGGATGGCACAGCGACCAAGTGACCGATGACTTGCAGGTACGGGTATCCCGGCGTTTGACCCCTTGAGGGTCGACGGGATGCTCGGCGTCTGCAATTCTGCGAGCGCTGCTTTTTCCTGCCAGGTGTCCAGCTGTCTTTTATGAAAACCCCATTGTGGTTCCCACAAAGTTTCTTCTCGCGCACCCTTTGGCTGGTGTTGATCGTCGTTCTGTTTTCCAAGGCACTCACACTGGTTTATCTGCTGATGAACGAGGACGTGCTGGTGGACCGGCAATACAGCCACGGCGTCGCGCTGACGCTGCGTGCCTATTGGGCGGCCGACCCCGAAAACCGCGAGAAGATCGCCAAGGCCGCCACGCTGGTGCGTGTTGCCGGTGCAGGCGTGCCGGAGGGTGAGCAGCATTGGCCCTACAGCGAAATCTATCAGCGCCAGATGCAGGCCGAGCTCGGTGAAGACACCGAGGTGCGCTTGCGCATGCATGTGTCGCCTGCCTTGTGGGTGCGTGCGCCGAGTCTGGGTGAAGACTGGCTGAAAGTGCCGCTGTATCCGCACCCGTTGCGCGGCCAGAAGATCTGGAACGTGCTTGGCTGGTTTCTGGCGATCGGTTTGCTCTCCACCGCCTCCGCGTGGATTTTTGTGCGTCAGCTCAACCAGCCGCTTAAGCGCCTGGTATTCGCCGCCCGCCAACTCGGCCAGGGACGCAGTGTGCGGCTACCGGTGAGTGACACACCCAGCGAAATGACCGAGGTGTACGGTGCGTTCAACCAGATGGCGGAAGACGTCGAACAGGCCGGGCGCGAGCGGGAGCTGATGCTGGCGGGGGTGTCCCATGACCTGCGAACGCCGCTGACGCGCTTGCGGCTGTCGCTGGAATTGATGGGCAATCACAGCGACCTGACGGACGACATGGTTCGCGACATCGAGGACATGGATGCGATTCTGGATCAGTTTCTGGCGTTTATCCGCGACGGCCGTGATGAACTGGTTGAAGAAGTCGACCTGACGGACCTGGTACGTGAAGTCGTGGCGCCCTACAACCAGAACGGCGAACAGGTGCGCACGCGCCTGGAGCCGATCCAGCCGTTTGCTTTGCGCAGGGTTTCGATGAAGCGCCTGCTGAACAATCTGATCGGCAACGCCTTGCACCATGCCGGTTCCGATGTGGAGGTGGCAGCCTATGTGTCCGGGGAAAGTACGGCACCCTATGTGGTGCTGAGCGTGATGGACCGCGGCGCCGGTATCGATCCCGCCGAACTGGAAGGCATTTTCAACCCGTTCACCCGTGGTGACCGTGCCCGTGGCGGCAAAGGCACGGGGCTGGGACTGGCGATTGTGCGGCGGATTGCGTCGATGCATGGCGGCAATGTTGAACTGCGCAACCGTGAGGACGGTGGGTTGGAGGCGCGGGTGCGCTTGCCGTTGGGGCTAATGTTGCCAAGAGACGCTGTTTGACGAGCAGCACAGGGTAATAAATGTGGGAGGGGGCTTGCTCCCGATAGCGATGTCTCAGTCAAAAATGTTTGACTGACACTCTGCTGTCGGGAGCAAGCCCCCTCCCACATTTGGTTTTATGGTGTGTCAGAGGAGGAAGGGTTTCAGCCCTTGCCCTTGGTCCTGGTCATGTTCGGGCCACCATTCTTTTCCAGGTGCTGAATGATGATCCCCGCCACGTCCTTGCCTGTGGTGGTCTCGATCCCCTCCAGCCCTGGCGATGAGTTCACCTCCATCACCAGCGGGCCATGGTTGGAGCGCAGGATATCCACACCCGCCACGGCCAGCCCCATCACCTTGGCTGCGCGTAATGCGGTCATGCGTTCTTCCGGGGTGATCTTGATCAGGCTGGCGCTGCCACCACGGTGCAGATTGGAGCGGAATTCGCCCGGTTTGGCCTGGCGCTTCATTGCGGCAATCACCTTGTCACCCACCACGAAGCAGCGAATATCCGCGCCGCCGGCCTCCTTGATGTATTCCTGCACCATGATGTTTTGCTTGAGGCCCATAAACGCCTCGATCACCGACTCGGCGGCAGTCGCCGTTTCACACAGCACCACGCCGATGCCCTGGGTCCCCTCCAGCACCTTGATCACCAGCGGTGCGCCGTTGACCATTTCGATCAGGTCCGGGATGTCGTCGGGTGAGTGGGCAAAACCGGTGACCGGCAGGCCGATGCCACGGCGCGACAGCAGTTGCAGCGAGCGTAACTTGTCCCGCGAGCGGGCAATGGCCACGGACTCATTGAGGGGGAACACCCCCATCATTTCAAACTGGCGCAGCACCGCGCAGCCGTAGAAGGTCACCGATGCGCCGATGCGCGGGATCACTGCATCAAACCCTTCCAGCGGCTTGCCCCGGTAGTGGATCTGCGGCTTGTGGCTGGCAATGTTCATATAGGCACGCAACGTGTCGATCACCACCATTTCGTGGCCACGTTCGGTGCCGGCCTCAACCAGGCGGCGGGTGGAATACAGACGCGGGTTTCGCGACAGCACAGCAATCTTCATGCAGCACCTGGGGCAGAAATAGTAGAGACCGGGAACACCGGCTTGTCTTGAACGTACTTGACGCCGGGACTGACCACCAATTGGCCGTCAATCAGCGCCTTGGAGCCTAGCAACAGGCGGTAACGCATGGCTTTGCGGCAAGCCAGGGTGAACTCCACGCGCCACACCCGATCACCCAACGCCAGCGTGGTGCTGATCACATAGCGCACCTGCGCGTGACCGTTGGAGCTCTTGATGGTCTTCATGGTCACCAGCGGCGCCTCGCAGCGGCGATGACGCAGTTGCACGACGGTGCCCAGGTGTGCGGTAAAGCGTACCCACTGCGCACCATCGCGCTCAAACGGCTCGATATCGGTGGCGTGCAGGCTCGAGGTACTGGCCCCGGTGTCGATCTTCGCGCGCAGGCCCGCCACCCCCAGATCGGGAAGGGCCACCCATTCACGCAGACCCACAACGGTCAAATGGTCAAATGTCTTCAATATAGATAACCGGTCAATTCGCCCAGGCTTGAGGAGCAACCTTGGCCAGGGCGTTGAATGCGGGCCTGGCGAACCAGTAGCCCTGCATCAGAAATATTCCACAGTCGGACAGGAAATCGCGCTCGCCGGCACTCTCGATGCCCTCGGCGATGACAGTAACCCCCAACTGCTCACAGATTGTGACAATCCCCCGGACGATCACCTGACGGACACGGTCCTTGTCGATATCGCGGATCAGCGCCATGTCGAGTTTGATCAGGTCAGGTTGGAAATCGGCCAGCAGATTCAGCCCCGAATAGCCCGCGCCGAAATCGTCGATGGCGGTCTTGAAGCCGAATTCGCGGTATTCACGCAGAATATTGGTCAAATGGCGATAGTTATCGACGTACTCGCTTTCCAGCGTCTCGAAAATCAGCCGGTTCAGCGGAAAATTGTGTGCCCGCGCCGCCTCCAGGGTACTGCGGATACACAGCTCCGGCCGATACACCGCGTTGGGCATGAAGTTGATTGAAAGATGGCTCTGCATGTCCAGCGCCGCCGCGCGGGCGATGGCCTGGGTGCGGCAGCGCTGGTCGAAGCGGTAGCGGTTGCCGTCATTGACCTGGTTCAGCACCGAGAGCGCGCCTTCACCGTGAGGGCCTCGCACCAGCGCCTCGTGGGCAAAAATGGAATGATCGCGCAGGTCTACGATAGGCTGGTAGGCGAAGGCAAAGTCGAAGCTCAGCGGCTCGCTTTGCTGGCAACCCACGCAACGCTGATTGGGCGAGGTGAGTGAAGTGGGGAAGTCGGTCACAGCGTATCCTCGCGAAAACAGGGTGCTACCCGGCGTATCTTAGGTGAGCCTTGGGGTTTATGCGTCGAAGGGTTTCGACGGTAAGGTTGCGACATTTTTCAGAGCGAGGAATTCAAGTGGCTCAGAAGCAGGAAGAGGAAGAAAAGGTCCGTTTGGACAAGTGGCTGTGGGCGGCGCGGTTCTATAAAACCCGTGCCCTGGCCAAGGCTGCCATCGAGAGCGGCAAGGTGCACCATCGCGGCGAACGCTGCAAGCCGGGCAAGGAACCGCGTGTCGGTGACGAGTTTCAGATTCGTACAGGGTTTGATGAAAAAACCATCGTGGTGCAGGCGCTTTCTATCGTGCGCCGTGGCGCTCCCGAGGCGCAGGCACTGTACGCCGAGACCGAGGCGAGCATCGCCAAACGTGAAAACGCTGCGGCCATGCGCAAGGCCGGGGCGTCAGGCCTGACCACGGATGGCAAGCCGAGCAAGAAGCAGCGTCGCGATCTGTTCAAGTTTCGCGGCAGCGGCAATGACGACTGATCTCGCGGTTCAAATGTGGGAGGGGGCTTGCTCCCGACTGCGGTGTATCAGTCACCTTTGCATGCCCTGACACTCCCTCATCGGGAGCAAGCCCCTCCCACATTACAGGCTCGGCGTTACGCAGTTTGTCGTATGACACTCAATCGCCCAATCACCGGCAGCTTACCCAGCAACCCGAAGACCGGCGCCGTCACGCGCAGCAACGCCCCCGACACCTTCGCCGCAAAAGGTGTGTAATACCCCCATCCCAATGCGAGCAATGCCAGCAAAACGCCACCGATATAATCGTCCTGCCCCCAATGTGCGCCCGCCACCAGGCGCGGCATCATGAACAGCAGCGCCAGGCCCCAGATCACCAGCACCTGGCCGATGTTACGGGCAAACACCGTCATGAACATGCCCCAGATCAGCAGCACCGAAGCATGATCCCCTGGGAAACTCTGGCTCGAACGGTCCTTCAGCTCCCAGGTCTTCTCAAGCCCGGGGAAGTAGTCGCTCATCTGCACGGCACCGCCGATCACCATCGACGGGCTGCTGTGTTGCCAGCCCATGTGCGCGGCGAGTTTGGAAAACAGCATGCGGATAAACAGCAGCAACAGCAGAATACCGAGAAAGCCAAAGAAAGCCTGGCGTACCTGTACCGTCTTGAACACCCAGTCACCGCGAACCAGCAGCGCCAGCAAAATCACGCCAACCACCGCATCAAAAGGGCGCAGACTGGCCACGGCCCACATGTGCAGCCAGGTTGCGCTGGTCGCCAGTGGGTCATTGAGCAGGTGAAACAGCCATTCGTCGAAAATCACACACAGCATCTGGCCCGTGGGCCACAGCCAAAAACACAGCAGTCCGATAGCGAGTAGATTGCAAAGAGCCCATCGCCGGAGGTTCCACTTGGCTTGGAACAAACCCGGATTGTTCATAAACTGTCCCTCTTCGCTCTAGTAAGTTCTCTGTTTCCAGGAGAAAACCGCACCAAGATGGTGCTAAAGCGTTTAATTTTATAAACGTTGTAATCATTTTGTCATCAATTCAGATACCCAGACCTATGACTGATCTACCGGATACCGACTTCACCCAACGCTTCATCTTCGACGAGAACGACGCCCGCGGCGAACTGGTCTCGCTGGAGCGCAGCTATGCCGAAGTCCTCGCCAAGCACGCCTATCCGGAGCCGGTCGCGCAATTGCTCGGTGAGTTGATGGCGGCTGCGGCGCTGCTGGTGGGCACCATGAAGTTCGATGGTTTGCTGATTTTGCAGGCCCGCTCCGAAGGCCCGATTCCCTTGCTGATGATCGAGTGTTCCAGCGAGCGCGACATCCGTGGCCTGGCCCGTTACGACGCCGACCTGATCGCCCCTGACGCCACGTTGAGCGACTTGATGCCCAACGGCGTGCTGGCGCTGACCGTCGATCCCACGGTCGGCCAGCGCTATCAAGGCATTGTCGACCTCGATGGCGACACCCTGTCGGACTGCTTCACCAACTATTTCGTGATGTCCCAGCAGGTCGGCACCAGGTTCTGGCTCAACGCCGACGGCAAGCGCGCCCGTGGCCTGCTGCTGCAACAACTGCCGGCGGACCGCATCAAGGACGACGATGACCGCGCCGAAAGCTGGCGCAACCTCACCGCCCTGGCCGGCACTCTCACGGCGGAAGAGCTGCTGGGCCTGGATAACCCGACCATCCTGCACCGCCTTTACCACGAAGAAGCCGTGCGCCTGTTCGACCCGCAAACCCTGCGTTTCCACTGCAGCTGCTCGCGCGAGCGTTCCGGCAACGCGCTGGTCAGCCTGGGACTGGAAGATGCACAGAATCTGGTAGTCGAACACGGCGGCCATATCGAGATCGATTGCCAGTTCTGCAACCAGCGCTACCTGTTCGATGCGGCCGATGTTGCTCAATTATTCGCCGGCGCAGGCATCGATACCCCTTCCGACACCCGCCACTAAAACGTTTAAGCACAGGTAAATCACCTGAGAAATGCCGAGATAGCGCTGTTCTGACGGGAGGGCCCTACTCTTTTTGGGCTTTTCTGGCATAATCCGGCCCACTTTTTTCGCGGTAGTAGTGCGCAACTTTCTACTACAAAACGTTTGGAGCACTCGGCCATAGGCCGACGGGGAACCTCATGACGCAAGCCAACAACGCCGTATACACCGATCTGAGTGTTGACGATCTGGTTAAAGAAGCCCTGCAGCGCGGTGAAGGCGTGCTTGCCGATACTGGCGCACTGGTCGTTGAAACCGGTCACCGTACCGGCCGTTCGCCGGTCGACCGTTTCATCGTTGAAGAGCCTTCCACTCAGGCTTCCATCGCCTGGGGCCCGATCAACCGCAAGTTCCCGGCCGACAAGTTCGATGCCCTGTGGGCTCGCGTCGAGGCATTCAACAACGCGCAAGAGCACTTCGTTTCCCACGTTCACGTAGGGGCCGCAGAAGACCACTACCTGGCCGTGAAAATGACCACCCAGACGGCCTGGCAGAACCTGTTCGGTCGCTGCCTGTTCATCAACCCGGCCCAGTACAACCCGGCCGGCCGTGAAGAGTGGCAAGTGCTCAACGTGGCCAACTTCGAGTGCGTGCCTGAGCGTGACGGCACCAACTCCGACGGTTGCGTGATCCTCAATTTCGCACAGAAAAAAGTACTGATCGCCGGCATGCGCTACGCCGGTGAAATGAAGAAAGCCATGTTCTCGGTGCAGAACTTCCTGCTGCCGGCCTCCGACGTGCTGCCGATGCACTGCGCCGCCAACATTGGCGAAGCAGGCGACGTGACGCTGTTCTTCGGCCTGTCGGGCACCGGCAAGACCACCCTGTCCGCCGACGAAAGCCGTTACCTGATCGGTGACGACGAACACGGTTGGGGCGAGGGCGTGGTGTTCAACATCGAAGGCGGTTGCTATGCCAAGTGCATCGACCTCTCCGAGAAGAACGAGCCGGTGATCTGGAAAGCCATCAAGCACGGCGCCGTGCTGGAAAACGTCGTCATCGACGAGGCCGGGCACGCCGACTACACCAACGTCAGCCTGACCCAGAACAGCCGCGCAGCCTACCCACTGGAGCACGTAGCCAAGCGTTCCGAAAAGAACCTGGGCGGCGAGCCAAACGCGGTGATCTTCCTGACCTGCGACCTGACCGGCGTACTGCCGCCCGTGTCGATCCTCAGCGAAGAACAAGCGGCCTACCACTTCCTGTCCGGCTACACCGCTCTGGTGGGCTCGACCGAAATGGGCTCCGGCGGCGGCATCAAGTCGACCTTCTCCACCTGCTTCGGCGCGCCGTTCTTCCCACGCCCGGCCGGCGAATACGCGGAGCTGCTGATCAAGCGCATCCGCGGCTTCGGCTCCAAGGTCTACCTGGTCAACACCGGCTGGACCGGCGGCGGCTACGGCGTCGGCAAACGCTTCAACATCCCGACCACTCGCGGCGTGATCGCCGCCATCCAGAGCGGCGCGTTGATCGGTGCCGAGACCGAGCACCTGGACACCATCAACCTGGACGTGCCGTTGGCGGTGCCGGGTGTCGAGACCGGTTTGCTGAACCCGCGTAATACCTGGGCCGACAAGGCTGCTTATGACGAAGCGGCGAAGGCGCTGGCCGGGTTGTTTGTCGAGAACTTCAAGAAGTTTGAAGTGAGTGATGCGATCAAGGCGGCGGGTCCCAAGTTGTAAGACTCGATCGTTATGAAAAAGCCGCCCTCATTGGGCGGCTTTTTTGTGCCTGCTCGCCAGGTCAATATGGATTCAGTGGCAGGAGGGAGCACGCCCCCTCCCACAGTTTTCATCTGTGATGCACTTAACTCAGGTTTTCCAGTGTCTGCGTGTCCCAGCTGTGGGTCTTGATGGCCAGGTAGAGCATGCCGATGGTCAGCGGGATCTTTTCACCACGGCCTTTGGCGCGGTGTTTGAGGAAGACGTCAAACACCGGCGGCTGGAAGTAACGGTAGGCATCGTAGTCGCCCAGGTCGACGGCGAAATCCTGCTCCAGCGCCTCCATCAATTGCCTGGCGTCGCCGCCGTCGCAGCCCAGGTCGAGATTGATCGCGGTTTGCAGGCGAAGGGTTTTATGTTGCGGCAATCCAATTTCTTCGTGCAGCAGTTGCAGGAGTTGCTGCATGTCGGAGTCTTCGGGGAAGTTGGGAGCCAGGTTCATGGTGTGGGTTCGCAGCAGTGGATGAGCATTACGTCGTTGGCGGTATCTGTTTCGGGTGATCAGGGCAGAAATAACCAGGAAGAGAGTCAGACTGATCCAGAAGATATATTCAGTCATTGAAGTGACCGCCCTGGCGTTGTCGGATTGTTCTTGAAGGGCGAATCACGGCAAATTTGAAACCGCAACGGTCGCTGTGTTGAGTCCTTTCGATGTTCACGGGCTTTACCGAGAAAGTGGAGAGAACGTTAGTTTCGGTCAGTAAGAGGGATATTCAATAGAGGGGTAAGCAGGTGTTTTTTGCAATTTGGGAAGCGGATTGCGCGGTATTTCGTCTTTTCCTACAGTGATTATCGGCATCTTCAGCTTGGCGTCGATCTTTCGGCCGCAACTGCCCAACTATGGGAGCGATCAGGATCTTGCAGGTGTGCTTATGCAGCGCTTGAAAATCGTTTCCAGCCCCCTGTAATCACACGCCACCGCGTCGATGTTCGCAGGTATCCACGCTACGTCTTTTACCAGCCACCAGTTCACCGAGAACCCCGCATTTACGATGATTTGTTCAAACAGGATCCGTTGTGCCCGGCCATTGCCTTCGCGAAAAGGGTGGATGACGTTGAGGTCGCCATAAACTTCAGCGATTCGAGTCACCAGTTCAGCCTGGGGGGCGCCGACAAACCAGTTCGCCTCTTCCATATGCCGAATAATCTTCTCCGCTTCCGGAAGGATACGCTCGGGCGTGCAGAACAGCGTGTCGCCTTTCTGGATATTGACGCTGCGCAGTTCGCCGGCCCAGTCGTAAATATCGCCAAATAAAGTGCGGTGAATGTTTTGCAGGCGATCAAGGTCGTAGGGCGGCGGGAAGAGGGGAAGATTGCCTATGGCGATTTCGGACAGTTCCCGCTCGGCTTCATGCAAGCGTGCTTCATCGAGCAAATCGAGGCGGTTGCGCAGGACGCTGCTACCGGGATAGCAGTAAGGATCCTGGCCCACCCCGTATTTGTCGAGCATCAGCGCGGGGTATTGCGGTACTTGGCAAGGACGGCTTCGCGAGTGGGCAGCGGTTTGTCGACGTCCGCCGGCTGGGTGTCGAACCCCTCCAGGCGCAAGCTGGCCAAGTAATTGGAACGGCGGATCTTGTGGTAATGATCCTGTTTTTGCTCAAACGTCAGTTCGCTCATCGCAGCGTACTCCTAGGTAGCAAGGCTTGATTGTAGCGCAATGCGTCTGCGCGAAGGCAGTCTTTGGATAGGCAAGATATGGTAGTTGTTCCTACAAGCTTGCGCGAATAGTCCTGCTTTCCACCCCGCTGTGTATCATCCTGTCTCTTTTTTCCACGCGACCTTTCTCGATTCGCTGACCCGGGTGAGCTACGTTTCTAAGCCACCCTCAGCGGTCAATGGAGTGACAGCCTATGCACGACACCCTCCAGCAGGTCTTTGGTTATCCACAGTTTCGTTCGGGCCAGGAAGAAGTGGTCAGCGCCGTGCTGGCCGGGCGCTCGGCGGCTGCTATTTTCCCCACCGGCTCCGGTAAATCCCTGTGCTATCAGCTGTCGGCGGTTTTGCTCCCGCACCTGACGCTGGTGGTTTCACCGCTGCTGGCGTTGATGCAGGATCAGTTGGGCTTTCTGCAGCGCCACGGGATTTCAGCCGGCAGCATCGATTCGGCGCAAAGTCGCGAGGACGCCAATGAGGTGATGGCGCGTGCGCGCTCCGGTGAGCTGAAGATCCTGATGATTTCCGTGGAGCGTCTGAAGAACGAGCGCTTTCGTAACTTCCTGCAAAGCGTGCCGATTTCATTGTTGGTGGTGGACGAAGCCCACTGTATTTCCGAGTGGGGCCACAACTTTCGTCCGGACTACCTGAAGCTGCCGGACTACCAACGCCAGTTCAATATCCCGCAAGCCCTTCTGCTGACGGCTACGGCAACGCCCAAGGTGATTGCCGACATGCAGGCCAAGTTCGCCATTGCGCCCGGCGATGTGATCACCACAGGCTTCTATCGGCCCAACCTCAACCTGTTGGTGGAGCCGGTGAGCGGCGCGAACAAACGCCGGCGCCTGGTGCAGTGGATGAGCGAGCGGCCCAACCAGCCGAGCATCGTCTATGTCACCCTGCAAAAAACCGCCGAGCAGATCGCCGAGCACCTGAACCGCAACGGCATCCAGGCCGAGGCGTATCACGCCGGCTTGCCGCACGATAAACGCGAGGGCATCCAGCAGCGATTCATGGGCGGGCGCTCCAATTGCATCGTTGCGACCATCGCGTTCGGCATGGGTATCGACAAGAGTGATATCCGCAACGTGGTGCACTTCGACCTGCCCAAGTCCATCGAGAACTACAGCCAGGAAATCGGCCGCGCAGGACGTGACGGGCAGCCATCGGACTGCCTGGTGCTGGCCAACCGTGACAGCCTCAACGTGCTGGAAAATTTCGTGTACGGCGACACGCCAGAGCAGGAAGGCATCCGCCGTGTGCTGGACGAGTTGCAGGCGTCACGCAGCGAGGGGCAGTGGGAGTTTTTGCTGCGCTCGCTGTCGGACCACAGCAATATCCGCGAGTTGCCGCTCAAGACCTTGCTGGTACAACTCGAACTCAAGGGCGTGATCGCGCCGCGCTATGCGTTTTATGCCGAGTACCGTTTCAAATACCTGATTGAGCCCGAGGCCTTGCTGGCGCGTTTTTCCGGCGAGCGGCAGCAGTTTGTCGCGGCAATCATCCAGGTGTGCAAGCGCGCCAAAACCTGGGCGACGGTGGATTTCGATGTGCTTTATCAACAGCATGGCGCTGAGCGCAATCGGGTCGTGAAGGCCCTGGATTACTTCCAGGAGCAGGGGCTGATCGAGCTGGAGAGCAAGCAGATGACCGAGGTCTACAGTTTGCTGAATACGGATTTCGACCCGCAGGTATTGAGCACCGAGTTATACACAGGCTTCAAGCAACACGAGGTGACGGAAGTGGCGCGTATTCACGCCATGCTTGATCTGTTCGCCACCGAACACTGCCTGGGGCAACGTCTGGCACAGTATTTCGGCGATGACCAGGCGCCGCACCGTTGTGGACATTGCTCGGTGTGCCACGGCCATATCGCGCACCTTCCACCGCCGCCTGGCCTGGCGCCGCTTGTGGATAAAAACTTCATGGGCCTGAGCGGTGATTTTATCCACAGGCATCATGAACACACCGGCGATTTGCCGGGCGCCGAACGGCTTACGCGTTTTCTCGGCGGCATCAGCGTGCCATTGTTTACCCGGTTGAAGGCGCGCAGCATTCCCGGGTTTGCCGCGCTGGAGGAGTATCCCTACGCAGAGGTTCGCGAGTGGGCCGATGCCCATTTGCAGGACCTGTAAACAGCCACCTTGAAGAGATTTGCCAATGCCTGACTCAGTGCCGAAACGCGCCGACTACGCTCATTTCCAGCCGATCATCACACGCTGGCACGACAATGATGTGTATGGCCATGTGAACAACGTCACCTACTACAGCTTTTTCGATACGGCGGTGAATACCTACCTGATCGAGCAAGGCGGGTTGGACATTCATGACGGCGAGGTGGTGGGCTTTGTGGTGAGTTCGGCGTGTGATTATTTTGCGTCGATTGCCTTTCCCGAGCGCATCGACGTCGGCCTGCGCGTGGGCAAGTTGGGCAACAGTTCGGTGCAGTATGAGGTGGCGGTGTTCAAGGCCGGCGAGGAAGAGGCCTGTGCGGCGGGGCGGTTTGTGCATGTATTCGTGGATCGGGCTTCGAACCGACCTGTGACGATCGCGCAGAAGTTGCGCGATGCGCTGCAGCGATTGGTTATTTAGCCGCAACACCACCGATCCAAATGTGGGAGGGAGCAAGCCCCTCCCACCCTGGATGTGCTGTGGTCTTCAGACCTCAGCGGTGACGATGGTGATGCTTGCGATGCCCATAGGCATGGCCACGGCCGCGATGGTCATCACGGTCATAACGGCGATTGTCGCGCCCACGGTAGCGGCGATCATCGTCATCACTCTTGTTGCCCATGTAGTTGCCCAGCGCGCCGCCAGCGCCGCCGCCGGCGGCTGCGCCAACCAGGCTGCCGGTGTTGCCGCCAACGCTGCGACCTACCACGTTGCCACCGGCCGCGCCCAACGCACCGCCGATGGCGGCTTCGCCACGGCTGCGTTTGTCGGCGCCCACCGCGCTGCCGCCCGCGCCACCCAGGGCTGCGCCGATGGCCGAACCTGTGTTGCCGCCGATCTGCTGGCCTACAACCGAACCCAGAACCCCACCCAATGCGCCGCCCACACCGGCTTCGGTGGTGCCACCTGCCATGGCTGCGCCGCTGGCGAGGCTAAAGGACAGCAAAAGAATCGAGGAGAACTTCATAGGGAGACCTCAAGAGGATGACGCCGCGATCCTGAGGTCGTGGGAGAGTGCTGACAATCGAAATCCGACCAGTGGCTATAGTTGTATACAATTCGCTAACTTGCTGTTTTGTATAGGGAACTTAAGTCGTTTTAGCCAGTCTCTATTGACTTCGGAACGGCCGCTTTTATACAAAAGCGGCCTTTTTTGTGCCTATGATTTATGCGGTGCGGGCCATGATCAAGCCGTTGTCACTCGCCGCTTCCAGGCGGATCGCCACGAACTTCGAGGTCGGCGTATGGCTGCCATCCCCGGTGCTTTCCAGCGGCACCAGCGGGTTCACTTCCGGGTAGTACGCGGCGGCCTGGCCGGCCGGAATATCAAAGGCCAGCAGGGTGAAGCCCTTTACGCGGCGCTCACGGCCGTCTTCCCACAGCGACACGATGTCGGCCTTCTGCCCCGGCTTGAAGCCCAGGCGGATGATGTCCGCTTCGTTGACGAACAGCACGTCACGTTGGCCTTTCACTCCACGATAACGGTCGTCCAGGCCATAAATGGTGGTGTTGTACTGATCGTGGGAGCGCATCGATTGCATGATCAGGTCTGGCACCCGGCCCGTGGCGTGGGTGCGTTCGTGGATCAGGTCCTTGGGCAGGATGTTCGCACGGAAGTTGGCGCGGCCCAGCGGGGTGTTCCAGCGACGCGCGCCGGCCGAGTTGCCGAGGTAGAAACCGCCGGGGTGCTTGATGCGTTCGTTGAAGTCCTTGAAGCCTGGGATGGTGTCGGCGATCAGGTCGCGAATGCGCCCGTAGTCGGCCACCAGCCAGTTCCAGTCCACCGGCTTGCTGCCCAGAGTGGCGGCGGCGATGCCGGCGATAATCGCTGGCTCCGATTTCATCAGCTTCGACAGCGGTTGCAGCTGGCCATTGGAGCCGTGAACCATGCTGAACGAATCCTCTACCGTTACCGCCTGCGGGCCGTCGGCCTGGATGTCGATGTCGGTACGGCCCAGGCACGGCAAAATCAGGGCGTCCTTACCATGCATCAGGTGGCTGCGGTTGAGCTTGGTGCTGATCTGCACGGTCAGGTCGCAATTGCGCAGCGCTTCGAAGGTGCGCGAACTGTCCGGCGTGGCCTGGGCGAAGTTACCGCCCAGGGCGATGAAGACTTTGGAGCGGCCTTCGAGCATGGCGTGAATCGCTTCCACCACGTTGTGGCCGTTGGTGCGTGGCACCTGGAACTGGAAGCGCCGCTCCAGGGAATCCAGAAACGCCACCGGTGGGCGCTCGTTGATGCCCATGGTGCGGTCGCCCTGCACGTTGCTGTGGCCACGCACCGGGCACAAGCCAGCGCCGGGGCGGCCAATGTTGCCGCGTAGCAGCATCAGGTTGGCGATTTCCTGGATGGTCGGCACCGAATGGCGATGCTGGGTGATGCCCATCGCCCAGCACATGATCACGTTCTTGCCCTTGGCGTACATGCGCGCGGCCTGCTCGATCTCGACCAGGGGGAGGCCGGACTGTTCGACGATTTCATCCCACGAGGTGTCGTCGATCCTGGCCAGGTAATCGAGCACGTTGGCGGTGTGTTCGTTGAGGAAGTCGTGGTCGAACACCGCTTCCTTGCCTTCGGCCTGGGCCTGGCGTTCCCACAGCAGCAGGAACTTGGCCATGCCGCGCAGGATGGCCATGTCGCCGCCCAGCGCGGGACGGAAGTAGGCGGTGTTGGTAGGTTTGTCACCGTTGGTAAGCATTTCCAGCGGATGCTGCGGGTGCTGGAAGCGTTCCAGACCGCGCTCTTTGAGCGGGTTGATGCACACCACCTGGGCGCCGCGTTTAACCGCTTCACGCAGCGGTTCGAGCATGCGCGGGTGGTTGGTGCCGGGGTTCTGGCCCCACACGAAGATCGCATCGGCATGTTCGAAGTCATCAAAGGTCACGGTGCCTTTGCCGACGCCCACGCTTTGCGCCAGGGCTACGCCACTGGCCTCGTGGCACATGTTCGAGCAATCCGGAAAGTTGTTGGTACCGTAGGCGCGCACGAACAGCTGATACAGGTACGCCGCTTCGTTGCTGGCGCGGCCCGAGGTGTAGAACTCGGCCATGTCCGGGCTGGGCAAAGCATTGAGATGCTTGCCAATCAGGTCGAATGCCGCTTCCCAGCTGACCGGCTGATAGCGGTCGGTTTCGGCGTTATAACGCATCGGCTCAGTCAGGCGGCCCTGGTACTCGAGCCAGTAGTCGCTCTGTTCCAGCAGCGCGGTGACGCTGTGCTTGGCAAAGAATGCCGCATCGACCCGGCGCTTGGTGGCCTCCCAGTTGACCGCCTTGGCGCCGTTTTCGCAGAACTTGACCATGCCGCTTTCCGGCGAGTCACCCCAGGCGCAGCCCGGGCAGTCGAATCCGCCGTTCTGGTTGGTCTTGAGCATCATGCGCAGGTTTTTCAGCGCATTGTCGCTGGTCAACCACGCCTGGGCCACGCTGATCAGTGCGCCCCAGCCGCCGGCCGGGCCTTTGTAGGGCTTGTAGCGTGGGGTCGGGGTTTGGTCGGCTTGATGATGATTGCTCACGGCTGGTTCTCCATCGCGGGGCTGTAGACCCGCGGCGCACTTTTCTGCGGCAGGTGGATGAGATTGAGGTTGTGCCGGCGCGCCCATTGCAGGGCCAGGCCGGTGGGCGACGACAGGCTGACCAGAGTCTGGATGCCCGCGCGCAGGACTTTCTGAATCAATTCGAGGCTGCAACGGCTGGTGACAATCGCCAGGCCGCCGTCGGTAGGGATCTTTTGGCGAATCAATGCACCGATCAACTTGTCGAGGGCGTTATGCCGGCCGATGTCTTCGCGGCCCAGCAGCAACTCGCCCTGGCCGTTCATGAACACCGCTGCGTGCACGGCGCCGCTGTGCTGGCCCAACGGCTGAAATGCGCTGATGCGTTGACGCAGACCGTTCAGCCAGTCAGCAGGCGGCAACGGCGCGCCGGGCAGTACGTTGAGGTCCGGCAAGGCTTGTTCCACCGCTTCGACGCCGCACAACCCACAGCCGCTGGTGCCTGCCAGTTGGCGGCGCTGCTGCTTGAGGTTCCAGAACGCACGGCTGGAAATCTGCACCTGAGCGTACTGCGCCGAACCGGAACCACTGAGTTTGAGGTCATAAATGTCGCTGACGTCGGCAATGATGCCGCTGCCCAGGCTGAAGCCGACGATAAAGTCTTCCAGGTCCGTTGGCGTCACCAGCATGACGGCCTGGCTGATGTCGTTGTAGGCAATCGCCAACGCCACTTCTTCGGCCAGCGCGGTGCTGGCGACTTCAGTGTGTTCAAGATTGCAGAACTGGTAGCTCTGGCTGGCCGCGGGCGCAGGTGTGTCGAGAGCGGGCGCCGCGCAGACCGGGTGCTTGGCGTTCATGGGGCAGTACCATCGGCGGATTGGTCAGTGCTTAGACTAGGCGCGACAAAGCGTCGCGTCTAATCGCCAGTACTGATCTGCCGATAGATGACGTCGATCAAGAAGCTGTCGGCGATTTCTGAAGCAGTGCGAAGCAGGCCTCCGCCAGGGCCGAGCGTGGTGCGCTGCGGCGCATGATCAACCCCAGGCGCGCGAGGGTGTGGGCATCTTCGATGGGTTGCAGGCGCAGATGCTCGGTGAGCGCATCCAGGCCGCCCTCCAGTGGCATCACTGCACAACACAGCCCGCCGTGCACCGCTTGAAGCAACTGATGAACGGCGTCGGTCTGTAACAACGGCTGTGGGTTGAGGCCACGGCTGTGGAAGTTGTGGTCGATGGACTGGCGAAAGTGCATGCCGCTGGTGAGCATGCCCAGGGGCAGCTCAATCAGCGACTCCCAGCTCAACGGCGTATCGCCGAAGCTGAAGAAGCGTTGATCGTAGAGCAGACCCATGCGCGTTTCGCCAAGGACCAGGGAGTCGAAGCGTTCGTTGTCCAGGCGCTCCAGGTACGAAACGCCAAGGTCCAGCCGGTTGCTCGACAGTTGTTCCAGAATCTGTTCGGAGCTGAGGGCCGACAATTCAAAGCGAAGGCTGGGGTGCTCCTTGTGCAGTTGCTGCATCAGCGCCAACGGGTCAAAGCTCGACAGCGGTACCACGCCCAGGCGCAGCGTACCCACCAGATTGCCGCGACAGGCGGCCGCCTCGGCCTGTAAGCCGTCATACGCCGCCAGCACGGTACGGGCCCAGGCCAGCACGCGTTCGCCGGGGGCGGTGAAGCCTTCGAAACGTTGGCCGCGATTGACCAGCGGCAGGTCCAACTCGTCTTCCAGGCTGCGCAGGCGCATCGACAGCGTCGGCTGGGTGATGTGGCAACGCGCCGCCGCCTGGCCGAAGTGACGGGTTTCGTCGAGGGCGATGAGGAATTTCAACTGTTTGATGTCCATCTTCGCTCCGGGGCTTATTCCAATGGCGGGGGATTCTAGCGCGTTTGGGTCTGTGCTCGGGCCGGAACCCATCCAGGTGTGGACGGGTCTAGTCTTGAGCAATCTGGAACACAACTACCAAGGAGAGCGCACCATGAGTCTTTTGAGTTTTGTCAAGGAAGCAGGCGAGAAGCTGATCGACCTGCTCACACCGGGTAATGCCAATGCCAGCGATGATTTGAAAAAACACATCGAGAAGGTCGGGTTGGGCAATCCGGACGTGCACGCCACTGTCGAGGGGGACAAGGTCACGCTGACGGGAACCGTTGCCAGTCAGGAAGAGAAGGAGAAAGTCCTTCTGGCTGCCGGCAATATTGCAGGCGTTGCGAGCGTCGATGATCAGATCACCGTATCCGGCCCGGCCGTGGCTGCCGCCCGTTTCGTGGTGGTGAAAAAAGGCGACACCCTCAGCGCGATTTCCCTGGCGGTGTACGGTAACGCCAACCAGTACAACAAGATCTTCGAGGCCAACAAGCCGCTGTTGTCGCATCCGGACAAAATCTATCCGGGCCAGACACTGCGTATTCCCGAGTAATACGCAAATCAAAAATGTGGGAGGGGGCTTGCTCCCGATAGCACAGTGTCAGTCACCGAGGTGATTCTGATGCACCGCTATCGGGAGCAAGCCCCCTCCCGCAGTGGTCAGAGCCCGGCAATGAGATCGCGGTAGTCGTCGACCGCGGTAAATTCAGCGGTGTCCTTGGGTCCCTTCCTGCTGTCCGGCTCTTTCACCGCCAGCAAATGCCCCACGCCGAAATCCCGCGCACTGCGCAGAATCGGCAAGGTGTCATCGATAAACAGACTGCGTGCGGGGTCGAAGCCGATATCGGCCTGCAGGGCATCCCAGAACTGTGGGTTTTCCTTGGCGAAACCATAGTCGTGGGAACTGATCAATCGCTCGAAATACGGCGCCAGTTCAATGCGCTCCAGCTTCAGCGACAACGAGTCACGATGGGCGTTGGTGATCATGATCACCCGCTTGCCGGCCTGTTTGATCGCCGCCAGAAACGTGTCGGCATCCGGTCGCAGGGCGATCAGGTCGGCGGTTTCCAGCTTGAGTTCGCGCACCGGGAGTTTCAGTTCGGTGCTCCAGAAGTCCAGGCAATACCATTGCAATTGTCCGGCGTTACGCTCGAACAGCGGCTGCAGCTCCATCGCGGCCATGGCCCGACTCACCCCGTGCAGGTCAGCGTAGCGTTGGGGCAGGTGCTCCATCCAGAAGTGGTTGTCGTAATGCAGGTCGAGCAGGGTACCGTCCATGTCCAGCAGGACGGTGTCGATGGCGTGCCAGGGCAAAGCGGGCATGGGGCGGTCTCATGTAAGTAAAGATATCCGACACAGACAATCGGAAAAGCCACGGTATAGTAACCCGATCACGCCAAGGAGCCTCTCATGCGCCAGAAACCCACCGTCCTCGCCCGCGAAATCGTCGCCAGTAGCCGTTTGTTCCGCGTGGAGGAAGTGCAACTGCGCTTTTCCAATGGCGTTGAACGGACCTACGAGCGTCTGGTTGGACGCGGCGCCGGTTATGGCGCGGTGATGATCGTGGCGATGATCGATGCGGACCACGCGCTGCTGATCGAGGAATACTGTGGCGGGATCGACGAGTATGAGCTTTCCTTGCCAAAGGGGTTGATCGAGCCTGGCGAGGACGTACTGGCGGCGGCAAACCGCGAGCTCAAGGAGGAAGCGGGCTTCGGCGCGCGGCAGTTGGAGCACATTACCGAGCTGTCGTTGTCGCCTGGCTACATGAGCCAGAAAATCCAGGTGGTACTGGCCACCGAGCTGTACGAAGAACGCCTGGAAGGCGATGAACCCGAGCCGATGCGTGTAGACAGGGTCAACCTGCGCGAGCTGTCGCAACTGGCGCAAAACGAGCAGTTCAGCGAAGGCCGTGCATTGGCTGCGCTGTACCTGGTACGAGACCTGTTGACCCAGCGAGGAGCGTTCAGCGCATGAGCGAACTGTTTTTAGGCCACCCGTTGATCGCCCCCGTGATTGAGTTGGCACGCCAGGCCGGTGAAGTGATCCTGCCGTATTGGCGCGCCGATGTGGCGGTCACCGCCAAGGCAGATGATTCGCCGGTGACGGCGGCGGACCTGGCCGCTCACCACCTTATCCTCGCCGGCCTGACTGCACTGGACCCGAGTATTCCCGTGTTGTCCGAAGAGGACGCCGATATCGACCAGAGCGTGCGCGCCGGTTGGCAGCGCTGGTGGCTGGTGGACCCGCTGGATGGCACCAAGGAGTTCATCAGCGGCAGTGAAGAATTTACCGTCAACGTGGCGTTGATCGAACAGGGCCGCGTGGTGTTTGGCGTGGTGTCGATGCCCACCAGCGGTCGTTGCTACTTCGGTGGTGCAGGCCTGGGCGCGTGGCGTTCGGATGTAAACGAAGCGCCCCGGCAGATCCAGGTGCGCAAGACTCCGGCTGCAGGCGAAGCGTTTACCGTCGTCGCCAGCCGCCGCCACAGCAGTCCCGAGCAGGAGCGCTTGCTGGACGGCTTGAGCCAGGGCCTGGGTGAGTTGAAGCTGGCGAATATCGGCAGCTCACTGAAGTTCTGCCTATTGGCTGAAGGCAGTGCCGATTGTTACCCACGCCTGGCGCCCACGTCGCAGTGGGATACGGCGGCGGCCCAGGGTGTACTGGAAGGCGCGGGCGGTGAGGTGTTGGAGTTGAACGGCGAGCGGTTCAGTTATCCGGCGCGGGAATCGTTGCTCAACCCTTTCTTTCTGGCGTTACCGGCGAAGGCGGCGTGGCGCGATCGCCTGTTGAGCCTGGCCAGGTCTTAAGACCTGCGCAAATTAAAAATGTGGGAGGGGGCAAGCCTCCTCCCACATTTGCTTTGTGTAATAGCGACTAGCGGTGCAGGACGTATTGGCCGGTAAAAGTCACTGCGCGGTCTTCGCTGCCCTCATTCACAATCCATGTGTCCAGCGTCAACCGCGCCCGGCCATGGCGTTTGTAGGTCGCCACGAAACGCTTCCACACCTTCTCCTCCGGCGCCGCGCAAATCACCGTGGCATCCTGCGTCACCGGCAACGGATAACTGATCTGCCCTTCCTGAATCACGATGTGCCCGTCTTCAATGCCGTGTTCGCGCAGTCTCAGGTGCAACCAACCCCAGCCTGCCAGGACGGCGCCGCAGTAGAGGCTGCCGCCAAACATGGTGCTCTTGTGGTTGATATTGGCTTGCAAGGGAAGATGCAGTTGCAGCTGGTGGTGTTGCCAGTCGAGCACCTTGAGCCCCATTTCCCGAGTGAGGGGGATGTCGTGATGAAGGATGGATTCCAGGTAACGGCTGTCGCGGCTCATGGCAGTCTCTTGGCGGGTGGACGGGGTCATTCGTCGTCAGTGCTGTGGCTGGCGCTGTCGGCGAAGTTCAGGCCGTGCTTGCGCAGTTTGTCGTGCAAGGTCTTGCGCGGTACGCCCAGCGCTTCGGCAAGGCTGCGCAGGGAACTGTGAGGGCGGGTAAGTTCGGCGGCGATCAGGCTTTTTTCGAACTGCTCGACCTGTTCGCTCAAGCCGCCCGATGTGGACGTCAGCACGCTGGCGCCAGGATTGCCCGGCGTGCTGTCCAGCGCCAGTTCCAGGCCCAGGGCGAAGCGCTCGGCGGCGTTCTGCAGTTCGCGCACGTTGCCTGGCCAGCTATGGCGCAACAGCAACGCGCGTTGGCCCGGTTGCAGTTCGTGCAGCGGCAGGCCATGGCGGCTGCTGGCCTCGTCGGCAAAGTGCTGGAACAGCATCAACGCATCCTCACCGCGCTCGCGCAGCGGCGGAATGCGCAGCGGCGCGACGTTGAGGCGGTAATACAAGTCGGCCCGAAAGCGCCCCTGGTCGGCAGCCTGGCGCAGGTCTTCCTTGGTGGCCGCGATGATGCGGATGTCCAGCGGGATCAACTGGTTGCCGCCCAGGCGCTCGACCACGCGCTCCTGCAACAGGCGCAGCAGCTTGACCTGCACATCCAGGCTCATGCTTTCGATTTCATCCAGAAACAGCGTGCCGCCGTTGGCGAACTCGAACTTGCCGATCCGACGTTTCTGCGCGCCAGTGAACGCGCCCGGTTCGTGGCCGAACAGTTCGCTTTCGACCACCGATTCGGCCAGTGCCCCGGCGTTGATCGCCACGAACGGCCCGCTGCGCCGGCTCGACAGATCATGCAGCGCACGCGCCACAACCTCCTTGCCGGCGCCGGTTTCGCCGAGGATCAACACGTCGGCACGGGTCGCGGCCAGGGCACCGATCTGTTCGCGCAGGCGCAGCATCTGTGGCGAATGGCCGACCAGGCGCGTGCTCAACTGCTGACGGTCACTGAGGGCCAGGCGCAGGCTGCGGTTGTCCAGCACCAGCCGGCGCAGGGCCAGGGCGCGGCGCACACTGTCGAGCAGGGCGTCGCTGGCGAAGGGTTTTTCGAGGAAGTCATAGGCGCCCGCGCGCATGGCCTGCACCGCCAGCGGCACGTCGCCGTGGCCGGTGATTAGCAGCACCGGCAGGTCCGGGTCCTGGCCGTGCAATTCGGCGAGCAGCTCCAGGCCATCCATGCCGGGCATGCGGATATCGCTGACCACCACGCCTGGCCAATCGCGGGACAGGCGCGCGGTGAGGCCATTGGCTTCGCCCAGGGGCAGGACGTTCAACCCGGCCAGGTCCAGGGTCTGGCACAGGGCCTGACGCAAGTGTGGATCGTCGTCGATCAACACCACCTGGATCTGGTTATCGATACTCATACACTGCGGTCCTCGGACGGTTGCAGACTCACGCCCGGCGAGCCAGCGCGCAATTTCAGGGTTAACAGCGCGCCGCCTTCCCTGTGGTTGGCGAACAGCAGTTCGCCGCCAAAGGCACGCATCAGGGTTTCGCAGATCGCCAGGCCCAGGCCGAGCCCTTGAGTACGCGTCTTGGTGGTATAGAACGGCTCACTGGCGCGGCCCAGGGCTTCCATGCAAAAGCCCGGGCCGTTGTCGCGGATGTACAGGTTGACGCCTTGCGCAGTGGTTTCGGCACTCAGCCACAGTTTGCGCGGCGGGCCTTTTTCGGTGAGGGCGTCGAGGGCATTGGCCAGCAGGTTGCCCAGCACCTGGCGCAAGCGGGTTTCGCCGGCCTGCACCCACAAGGTGGCTTCCGGCAAGTCGCGGATCAGCTCCACCTCCATCGACCGACGCCGCTTGGCCAGCAACGCCAACGCGTCGTCGAGCGCCGGCTGCAGCGCCACGCTCTCCGGCGCGTGACGGTCGCGACGAGCGAACGCGCGCAAGTGGGCGATGATCGAGGCCATGCGCCCGGTCAGTTCGCTGATCAGCTTGAGGTTGCCACGGGCATCGCTGGTGCGTTCATGATCAAGCAGGATTTCGGCGTTTTCCGCGTAGCTGCGAATCGCCGCCAGGGGCTGATTGAGTTCATGGCTGATACTCGCCGACATGGTGCCCAGTGCCGAGAGCTTGCCGGCCTGCACCAGGTCATCCTGGGCGCGCACAAGTTCCTGCTGGGCGTGTTCGCGTTCCAGCACCTCCTGTTTGAGGCGCCGGTTGAGACCTTCAAGGTCGCTGGTACGCTCGACCACGCGCATTTCCAGCTCGCGGCGCGCCTTCGCTTCGAAGGCGATGCGCTCCAGATAATGGCGACGGCGCTGCATCAGCAGCCCAAGCAGCAGCATCAGCACCAGCAGCGTGGCACCGCCGACTGCCACCACGGTGCGTACCGGGCGGTTGATCAAGGATTGTGGCGCGAGGATTTCCACGTTCCAGCCGGTCTCGGCGATGGCCGTGGACTGACGCAGCCAGGCCGTATTGCTGAGGCTCAGCGGCTGCGGGTCGCGAGTGGGGTAGGGCTGAATGGCACTGATGGCCTGGCGCTCTTCGGCGCTCAGGGGCCGCGTGGCGCGAAAGCGCCATTGCGGGCGCGACGTGAGGATCACCACGCCATTGTGGTCGGTCACCAGCAGTTGTTCCGGGGTGTTGCCCCACAGGCTTTCGGTGTGGTCCAGGTCGACCTTGACCACCAGCACGCCAATGATTTTGTCGTGGTCGCGCACGGCGGCGGCGAAGAAGTAGCCGCGCTTGGCCGAGGTGGTGCCCAGGCCGAAGAAGCGTCCCAGGTGCCCGGCCATGGCCTCACTGAAATACGGGCGGAACGAGAAGTTGCGTCCGACGAAACTGTCCTGTTTGTCCCAGTTGGACGCGGCGAGCGTCTTGCCGGACGTGTCCATCAGGTACATCACTTCCGCCCCGGCCTGGGCGGCGACGTCCTTGAGCAGCAGGTTGGCGCCGACCAGGTTGGTGCTGACCTGCGGCGCCTCCAACGCGGTACGCAAGGCTGGCAAGTCGCCGAGGATCTGCGGCAGCACCTCGTAGCGATGCAGCGTACCGAGCAGGTTGGCGACGTAGAGGTCGAGGGTCTGACGGTTCTGCCCGGCCAGTTCGTTGCGGTAATAACGCTCGGCGAGGTGCTCCAGCGGCCACAATAGCGGTGCCAGGCACAACGCAAGCAGCGCCAGGCTGCGCCAGCGGGGTCTTCGCGGAAGGGGTGGAGTCATGGGGACCGTGCGCCTGTGGGTACAGGCGCATTATGCCTAGTGCTGACCGGCAAGACACTCGCGCAATGCATCCTGCCACTGCGGTTGGCTGACGTGCCACTGTTGCTGCAGACGGCTGCAATCCAGGCGCGAGTTCAACGGGCGCCTGGCGGGCGTCGGGTAGGCGCTGGAGGGAATCCCTTCCAGTTCGGCGCAGGGTTTGCCGGCGGCCTGCAACTGCTCGCCAATGGCCTGGGCAAAGCCGAACCACGATGTTTCGCCCTGTGCCGTCAGGTGATACACGCCCCAATCGCCCGCCTGGCCGGCCTGCCAGCGCTCGACTAGCATGCGGGTGCTGCTGGCGATGGTCCCGGCCCAGGTCGGCGCGCCGATCTGGTCGGCGACGATGCGCATGTGCGGTTTCTCTTGCAGCAGCCGCTGCATGGTCAGCAGGAAGTTTTTACCGGTGGTGGAATAAACCCAGCTGGTACGCAGCACCAGGTACTCACCGCCCACGGCCGCGATTGCCTGCTCTCCAGCCAATTTGCTCTGGCCGTAGACACCCAGCGGGTTGGTCGCGTCCGCCTCGGTGTAGGGCGCAGGCTTGCTGCCGTCGAACACGTAGTCAGTGGAGTAGTGAATCAGCGGGATGCCCAGCGCCTTGGCTTCCTCGGCAAGCACACCGGGCGCGATGGCATTGATGGCAAAGGCCGCATCCGGCTCGCTTTCAGCCTGATCGACGGCCGTGTGTGCGGCTGCGTTGATAATCAGGTTGGGGCGGTGGGCGCGGACTTGCTGGCGGATCTGGTCAGCGTTAGCCAGGTCCAACTGATCGCGGCCCAACACGATGAGTTCGCCCAGGCCCCCCAACTGCTGTTGCAGCGCCTGGGTAACCTGGCCATGCTGGCCGGTGATCAGAATTTTGAGAGCGCCGCTCATGGGAACACGTCAGCGTCTTTCAGACTTTTGCCGTTCTGGTCTTTGGCGGACAAGGTCGGTGCACCGCTCATTTGCCAGTCGATGCCCAGCTCGGCGTCGTCCCAGCGAATGCAGCGTTCTGCCGACGGAGTGTAGTAGTCCGTAGTTTTGTACAGAAACTCCGCGTAGTCGCTGAGAACCACAAAGCCATGGGCGAACCCTGGTGGAATCCACAGTTGTCGGCTGTTGTCGGCTGATAACCGCACACTGGCCCACTTGCCGAAATTGGGCGAGCTGCGACGGATATCCACTGCCACATCCAGCACTTCGCCCGCCGTCACGCGCACCAGTTTCCCCTGGGCATGTTCGATCTGATAGTGCAGACCGCGCAACACGCCTTTTTGCGAGCGCGAGTGGTTGTCCTGCACAAATTGCTGTTCCAGTCCTGCGACTTGAGCGAAGTCGCGCGCATTGAAACTTTCGTAAAAGAAACCGCGCTCATCGCCAAAAACCTTGGGCTCGATGATCAATACACCCGGCAGCTCAGTAGCGGTCACATTCATTCATTGTCCCCGGCGAGTTTGTACAAGTATTGACCATAGCCGGTTTTGCCAAAGTATTTTGCGCGCTCAAGCAAATAATCACGACTGATCCAGCCGTTGTCGTATGCGATTTCTTCGAGGCACGCCACTTTTAGGCCCTGACGGTGCTCGATGGTCTGCACGTATGTCGAAGCCTCAAGCAGGCTGTCGTGGGTGCCGGTGTCCAGCCAGGCAAAGCCACGGCCAAAGCGCTCAACATGCAGATCGCCACGCTTGAGGTAAGCGTTGTTGACGTCGGTAATTTCCAGCTCTCCACGTGGAGAAAGCTCGACAGCCTTGGCGATCTCGATCACGTCGTTGTCATAGAAATACAGGCCAGTCACCGCGTAAGACGACTTGGGTTTGGCCGGTTTCTCTTCGATGGACAGGGCGCGGCCTTCCTTGTCGAAGTCAATCACGCCGAAACGCTCCGGGTCCTTGACCCAATAGCCGAACACGGTAGCGCCGGACGGACGCTCGGCAGCCGCACGCAGTTGCTCACCGAAATGCTGGCCGTGGAAGATGTTGTCGCCCAGGATCAGGCAAACCGGGTCTTTGCCGATGAATTCTTCGCCGATGATGAACGCCTGGGCCAAACCGTCCGGTTTGGGCTGTTCGGCGTAGGTGAAGCGCACGCCAAACTGGCTGCCATCGCCCAGCAGGTTGCGGTATTGCGGCAAATCGACCGGCGTTGAGATGATCAGAATGTCCTTGATCCCCGCCAGCATCAGCACCGAGATCGGGTAGTAGATCATCGGCTTGTCATACACCGGCAGCAGTTGCTTGGACACGCCAAGCGTGATCGGGTGCAAACGGGTGCCGGAGCCGCCGGCCAATACGATTCCCTTCATCATGCGATCAAATCCTTCACGTCGGTGTTGCCCAATCGTTCACCCTGATAACTGCCGTCCTGGACCCTGCGGCACCATTGCAGATTATCGAGGTACCACTGCACGGTTTTGCGCAGCCCTGTTTCAAAGGTTTCTTCCGGGGTCCAGCCCAGTTCACGTTCGATCTTGCCGGCGTCGATGGCATAGCGCTGGTCGTGGCCGGGGCGATCCTTGACGAAGGTGATCAGGTCGGTGAATTGCTCTACGCCGGCCGGGCGCTGTGGCGCCAGTTCTTCGAGCAGGCCGCAGATGCCGCGAACCACGTCGATGTTCTTTTGCTCGTTGTGTCCGCCGATGTTGTAGGTCTCGCCTACCACGCCTTCGGTCACCACTTTGAGCAGCGCGCGGGCGTGATCTTCAACGAACAGCCAGTCGCGAACCTGCAACCCGTCGCCATACACCGGCAATGGCTTGCCTGCGAGGGCGTTGAGAATCACCAGCGGGATCAGTTTTTCGGGGAAGTGGAACGGCCCGTAGTTGTTCGAGCAGTTGGTCAGCAGCACCGGCAGGCCGTAGGTGCGCTGCCAGGCGCGAACCAGGTGGTCGGACGCGGCCTTGCTGGCCGAATAGGGCGAGCTTGGGGCGTAGGGCGTGGTTTCGGTGAACAGGTCGTCCACGCCGTGCAGGTCGCCATACACTTCATCGGTGGAAATGTGATGGAAACGGAATGCGCTCCTGGCAGGCTCCGCCAGCTTCTGCCAGTAGGCGCGGGTGGCTTCCAGCAGACTGTAGGTGCCGACGATGTTGGTCTGGATGAAATCCGACGGGCCGTCAATCGAGCGGTCGACATGGGACTCGGCCGCCAGGTGCATGATGGCCTGCGGCTCGAAACGCGCCAGCACCGCGCTGACGGCGTCCTGATCGACGATATCGGCCTGCACGAACTCATAGCGGCTGTTGGAGGCGATGCTGGTCAGCGACTCCAGGTTGCCGGCGTAGGTGAGTTTGTCCAGGTTGAGCACTTCGTGCTCGGTGTGTTGAATCAGGTGACGAATCAGGGCGGAGCCAATAAAACCGGCGCCGCCGGTAACGAGAATGCGCATGTCGGGGGCCTTTTCCTTAGACGGACATTAAGCGGATGAAGCATAGCTTGAGTGGTGGCGTCAGGTGGCGCAAGCGCGACGTGCGCACAGGGGTTGCCTTACCCCCCTCAACAATGGCGATATACATGCCTGAAAATGCCGGGGTCGTCAAAGTACTGCTTGCCACGTTGATCCCGATTGTTATCGGTTATTTTCCGTCATATTTTTCGTCTACCCTCTTTGATTTCTGTTAAAGCCGATTTTTATCCGTTATAAAGTCGCCCTTCACCCCATTCGGAGCCATGATCGCCATGACCACCCTGCACAGCACACCTCGCGCCGATGGCTTCCATATGCCCGCCGAATGGGCGCCACAGACCCAGACCTGGATGATCTGGCCCGAACGCCCGGACAACTGGCGCCTGGGTGGCAAGCCGGTGCAGGCGGCTCACGTGGCCGTGGCCAAGGCTATCGCACGGTTTGAGCCGGTGACGGTGGCCGTGTCTGCCGGCCAGTACGAAAACGCCCGCGCCCGCCTGGATGTGCCGAATATTCGTGTGGTGGAAATGTCCAGCGACGACGCCTGGGTTCGCGACACCGGCCCTACATTTGTCATTAATGACAGTGGCGAAGTGCGCGGCGTGAACTGGGATTTCAATGCCTGGGGCGGGTTTGACGGCGGTCTGTATGCGCCGTGGAACCGCGACGCGCAGGTGGGCGGCAAGATTCTCGAGATCGAGCGCACGTCCCGTTACCGCACCGAAGGCTTCGTGCTGGAAGGCGGCTCCATTCACGTCGACGGCGAAGGCACGCTGGTTACCACCGAAGAATGCCTGCTGAACCGCAATCGCAATCCGCACCTCGACCGCGCGGCGATCGAGGCGGTGCTCAGCGATCACCTGGCTGTGGACAAGATCATCTGGCTGCCGGACGGCCTGTTCAACGACGAAACCGACGGCCATGTGGATAACTTTTGCTGCTACGTACGCCCAGGTGAAGTGTTGCTGGCCTGGACCGATGACCCGCAAGACCCCAACTACGCACGCTGCCATGCCGCCATGGATGTGCTGCAAAGCAGCACTGACGCCAAGGGCCGCGCGTTTATCGTGCACAAAATGCCGATTCCGGGGCCGCTGTATGCCACCGAGGAAGAGTGCGCCGGTGTGGATCCGGTGGATGGCAGCCAGGAACGCAACCCGAGCGTGCGGTTGGCCGGCTCCTACGTGAACTTCCTGATCGTCAACGGCGGCATCATCGCCCCCAGCTTCGACGACCCGCTGGACAGCCAGGCCAGGGACATTCTTCAGGGCCTGTTCCCGCAGCACGAAGTGGTGATGGTACCGGGGCGTGAACTGTTACTGGGCGGCGGTAATATCCACTGTCTGACCCAACAGCAACCGGCTCCGCACAAAAACTGAGTGCAGTTGTAACAGCGTTGCGAGTAGTGGCTTGAAGCCATGTTTTCGCAGCGTTTCAGCAAGCCCGCGACCTGGCAGGGTCTCGGGCTTTTTTGTGTCTGGATGCCTGTGCGCCGGGGACATTGGCATAGCTCTTGTATCGCGGTTGTAACGGTGGCTCAAGGTGGATGACGGTGCTGTTCTGTCATAAACCTTGAGTAAGTTAGCCGCTCACGCAGTAGGGAGAGCGTAGAAATGAATGCCGAGAGCAATTCGATCAAGACGTTTACGCATCACCCGGCGCGGGTGAATAGCGATGCAATTCATGCGCTGGCACAGTGGTTGAAGGCAAACGACTCGCGCCAGCCCGACCTGCGTAGCCTGATGAATGACCGCTACCCGGCGGGGCTATTCAGCGAGGACGAGATGAAGGCGCTGTGCGAGCTGGCACGTAACTGAAGAAACACCAGGATCAAAAAAATGTGGGAGGGGGCTTGCTCCCGATTGCGGTGGCTCAGTTGGCTTGTTTGTAACTGACGCCCCGCTATCGGGAGCAAGCCCCCTCTCAGATTTGAAGGGTGGTGGCTCAAAGTCCGCGATTTAGAATCTTTTCGTCTGAACTCAGAACATTCACGAAATTGACACAAAGTTCAACGCGCGACTAGGATTGCGCCCAACGCCTGTGGCTAACCGCCATGACTCATCCAATAAAAAAAGGCCCGCGGCAGTTCAGTCGTCCGCGGGCCTTCTTTTTTTGGAACAAAGTCGACACCAGAAAAAGCGATACGGGGCCTGGTGTCACAGCGCGTACTCAAACGGTAATAAGGAATATAAAAAATGTTGAAGCAACGGATGAGTCTGATCGCTCTGGGGATTTTGAGCGCATCGGCAGCCATGGCAAACGACCAGGAGCAATCCAAGGGTTTTGTCGAAGACAGCCACCTGAACATCGCCGCACGTAACGCCTACATCAGCCGTGACTATAAAAACGGCAAGCAGGACAAAGCCGAATGGGGCCAGGGCTTTATCGGCAAGCTGGAATCGGGCTTCACCCAAGGCACCGTGGGTGTGGGGGTGGACGTGATCGGCCAGTACGCCATTCGTCTGGATGGCGGTAAAGGTCGCGCCGGCGCCGGCGGTATCGACTTCTTCAAACAGGGTAACGGCACCACCGATAACCCGGGCTCCGCACCCCACGACCTGGCCAAGGGCGGCGCGGCGGTGAAATTCCGTGTGTCCAACACCGTGCTTAAGTACGGGGACCAGTTCCCGGCCGTGCCGGTATTGCAGTACGACAATTCGCGCCTGTTGTCGGAAACCTACACCGGTACCTCGATCGTTTCCAAAGAAATTGCCGGCCTGCAACTGGACGCCGGTCACTTCACCAAGGAAGCGCGCAAGAGTGCCGAAGGCACCGACAGTGGCCGCCTCAAGAACATCGACTATATCGGTGGCAGCTACAAATTCACCGAAAGCCTGTCGGCCGCGCTGTATGCGTCCCACATGCAGGACGTGCTGAAGAAGCAATACGTCAACGTCAACTACGTGCTGGCCCTGCCAGAGAAGCAGTCGCTGACCTTTGACTTCAACGGCTACAAAACCAAGCTGGACCGCAGCTTCGCCCTGGAAAACCAGAAAGACGCTGACGCCCGCGACAACAAGATCTGGAGCCTGGGCGCGACCTGGGCCGTTGGCGCGCACAGCTTCACCGTCGCTCACCAGCGCAGCACCGGCGACACCGGCTACCTGTACGGCGGTTATCGCAACGCAGGCGGCATCGGCGATGGCGGCAACACCATCCTGCTGGCCAACTCCTACTGGTCAGACTTCAACGGCAAGGACGAGCGCTCGTGGCAAGTCGGCTACGGTATCGACTTCACCACCTTTGGTGTGCCGGGCCTGACCTACAACGTTGCCTACGTGCGCGGTACCAACATCGACGACGGCACTGGCCGTGGCGATGGCACCGAGCGCGAGATCTGGAACCAGTTCAAGTACGTGGTCCAGAGCGGCCCGGCCAAAGACCTCAGCCTGCGTGCGCGTGCGTCCTGGTTGCGGGTGTCGAACAACGCCGATCAGTACAACGTGGGCGGTAATGAAATCCGGTTGTTTGCTGATTACCCGATCAATGTTTTCTGATTGATTGGGCGTAGTGCTTGATTCAAGGCGATAAAAACCCCCGACTGGTTCGGGGTTTTTTATGGCTGTTGTCTGCACGCTGGGGCGGTTTGCTGATTACCCGGTGTGAAAGCGTAATTTCTGGCTCGTGCCCCGACGTGGGGTTATGCGGACATCTTCGAAACATGCTTAAGCGCGAAGAAGATGACTATCGCTGGGCTCACTATGGTCATGACCGTCCATATTCCCATCGCAATCATCACTGTCTGATTGAGTAGAAAAAAACCTGTGTAGGTATAGACGGCCCACTTTTTCATTTTCCATAGGCCAATAAAACACGCAAGTCCAACGACAGAGCAGAAGCCCAGGTAGGGTGCAAACCATGGGCCGATCTGTTGGGTAACGTTCGAAAAAATAAGAGCGATTGAGATAAGTACGCTCAGCATTCCCAGTACGCAGATAATCGTAATGGATATTGGACGCTTTGCGTTTTCGGGGGTTTGGTTCATGGTTTGGTTTGCCTGAGTTAATGGTGTGCCGATTGTGTTAAGGGTGCGCGGTGTTTAATGAGTACTCTGTTGAGTATAAGAGGCGTGAGTTTAGTTCAACGTGGCGTCTTTGTGCTTATGTTGGAGTCTCGGTGATCATTTAATTTATTAGGCGTAATCGTTCTGAAATGACCGGGTTTAAAAAATGGATGCTAAAAGTGATGCCATTATCCTTGCGCCGCCGATTTAACGACCAGCCACTTCACCACCTACCGGGCTGAACGTCTTGCTGGGAAGTTCTGCGGAGTCTCCATCGGTAGTGGTCGCAAGAAGGGCGAGGACGCCAAGCCAGTCAGCGCAAACACCGTGAATCATGAACTGGCCTATCTACGAGCGCTGTTCAACGAGTTGGAACGCTTGGGCGAGTGGGAGGGGGACAATCCCGTCGGCAAGGTGCGGGCTCTGAAGTTTGATGAAACGGAGATGGCCTACCTTGAGGCGGAGCAGATCGGGCCTTTATTGGCCGACTTGGATGCGCGAGATGCTGCGACGGGTGTTGTTGCCCGAATTTGTCTGGCCACTGGCGCTCGGTGGTCTGAGGCCGAAGGGCTGACGAGCCGCCAGGTGCGGGGTGGGCGTATTCATTTTGCGAGAACCAAGTCGTCGAAGAATCGCACGGTGCCGATTTCTGAGGACCTGCAAAAGCAGATCAAGACGGAGCTGCCTTTCGGGGATTGCTACAAGAAGTTTGAGGCGTCGGTGGATGCGGTGAAGTTGGATCTGCCGGCAGGGCAGTTGACGCATGTGCTACGGCATACGTTTGCCAGCCATTACATGATGAATGGGGGCGACATTCTGACGTTGCAGCGGGTTCTGGGGCATGGGTCATTGGCTATGACGATGAAGTATGCGCATTTTAGTCCGGGGCATTTGGCGGAGGTGGTCAGCTTGAACCCATTATCGAAAGTCGAGACTAGCGGGGTGAAGCGCGATGTTTGAGGGAACCAACTGGACCACTGTATTTGTAGCACTTGTTACAGGCGGCACAGCGGCGTGTGGGCCGCTGCTGCTTTGGTACAAGCAGGGGAAGCGGGAGAGGGAGAGTGTTAGAGCTTCACTTCTAGCTGAGGTCGCAGCTTTGCTTGAGATGGTGGAACGTCGCAACTATGTCAGGGATCTCAGAGCGAAAGAGGCGTATCTGATGTCGCTCACTCAGGATCAATTGAAATTGATCAACACCGAGCAGTACGGGTTTGAGCTTCCAGCGGCAGGAAATTACAACCGCGTTTATCAGGCGAATCTTGCTCGGCTTGGTGCGCTCTCTACCGTTGAGGCTACTCAGATTGTACGTTTCCATCAGTTCGCAGATAGCGTTCGAGCAGACGTTACAACCGGTGGCGTCTTGGCCATAGGATGTGTCGATCACGAGTCGTATGGAGAAACCGCCGGAATTCTAGAGGCGGCGATTGAGATTGGAACGCAGCTTACCAAGCGGCCGTTGTCGGCCTGGCAACGCTTGAAGAGGTGGTCCAAGAATTGAGTGTGGACGTTTTGTGGACGTTTTGACGAAAGCAGCTAATCGGATTTCCAGCTTTTTCCAAACCCCAGAAACCACAAAGCCCCGCATTGCGGGGCTTTGAGATATGGTGCCGGCACCAGGAGTCGAACCCGGGACCTACTGATTACAAGTCAGTTGCTCTACCAACTGAGCTATACCGGCGTGTTAGGGCGACGATTATAGCGATTGGCGAGATCCTGTAAACCCCTGAAAACTGACTATTTTTGCGAAATCCTCAGTTTTCTCCAATTCCCTACGCACACCGCGTAAATCCAAAGCCATCAACGCTCGTGCAATGCCTCGGCCCGTGACTTGATGATCGGCTTGAGCAGGTAGCTCAGCACGCTTTTCTTGCCGGTAATGATGTCCACCGACGCCACCATGCCCGGGATGATCAGCAGCGGTTTCTCATCGGTGCCCAGGTGGCTGCGTTCGGTGCGCAGTTTGATGACGTAGAAGGTGTTTTTCTTCTCTTCATCCTGCACGGTGTCGGCGCCGATCTGTTCGAGTTTGCCTTTGAGGCCGCCGTAGATGGTGTAGTCGTAGGCGGTGAACTTGATCATGGCTTCCTGGCCCGGGTGCAGGAAGGCAATATCCTGCGGGCGGATGCGTGCTTCCACCAGCAGGGTGTCGTCCAGAGGCACCACTTCGGCGATGTCGCTGCCGGGCTGGATCACGCCGCCCACGGTGTTCACCAGCATCTGCTTGACGATGCCGCGCACCGGCGAGGTGACCATGGTGCGGCTCACGCGGTCTTCCAGGCCTTTGGAGGTGGCCTGGGCCTTGCTCAGGTTGGTGCGTGCTTCGTTGAGCTGGGCCAGGGCTTCGCTGCGGAATTTGCCGCGGGTTTCGTTGATCTTCTGCTGCACTTCGTTGATGGCTGCCTGGGCACGCGGGATGGCCAGGGTGGTGCCGTCGAGCATGCCACGGGTTTCAACTTCCGAACGTTTTAAGCGCAGCACTTCCACTGGCGAAATAGCACCCTGCTGCACCAGCGGTTCGGACATGCCGATCTCCTGGCGCAGCAGGCTCAGGCTGTTGCGGTACTGCTCCTGCTTGGAGCTGAATTCACGCAGCTCCTGCTGACGCTGCAGCAATTGCTGTTGCAGCCCGCCAATCTCGTCGGCCAGTTGCTGGCGCCGGCTCAGGTACAGCGACTCTTCGTTCGAGGCCTGGTTGGGCACGGCCTTGCGGGCATCTTCGGTGATGTTCAGTGGGCGGTTTTCCACTTCCGCGCTCAGGCGCTCCACGCGCAGCTCCATGGCCACGCGGTCGGCTTCGGTTTCGCCGACGTTGGAGGCAAAGCGCGTGTCGTCCAGGCGCACCAGCGGCGCGCCGGGTTCGACTATCTGGCCTTCGTGCACGTAGATCTGCGCGACGATGCCGCCTTCCAGGTTCTGGATTTTCTGGATGCGCGATGACGGGATGGCCTTGCCTTCGCCCTTGGTCACTTCATCGATGATCGCGAAGTGCGCCCACAGCACGAGGAATACGAAGAAGCCGATCACGCCCCAGATGGTCAGGCGCACGATGCGCGGTGCGTCGTCGACCAGGGCTTTTTCCACTTCGGGCAAGGGCTGGTCGTCGAGGGAGTCGGTGCCTCTGAAATAACCGACGATGACGTCTTTGAGGCGACGTGGTCCGGATTTAAGCGACACTGATCTGCCCCTTTTTCAGCGCTTCCATAACGGCCGCTTTCGGGCCGTCCGCGAGGATCTGCCCGCGGTCGATCACCAGCAGACGGTCGACCAGGCTCAGCAGCGAAGCACGGTGGGTGACGAGAATCACCGTCTTGTTTTCGATCACCGACTGCAGGCGCTGCTTGAGGCGCTCTTCGCCGGTGTTGTCCATGGCGCTGGTCGGCTCGTCCAGCAACAAAATCGGCGGGTTGAGCAGCAGCGCACGGGCCAGGGCAACGTTCTGGCGCTGGCCGCCGGACAGGTTTTGCCCGCGCTCGCCCACTTGCAGCTCGTAGCCTTGCGGATGCAGCCTGGCAAACTCATGCACGCCGGCCAGCTCGGCTGCCTGCAAGACCATTTCATCGTCGACGTAGCGCGCACCCGACACCAGGTTGTCGCGCAGCGTGCCGGCCAGCAACTGAATGTCCTGAGCCACGTAGCCGATGTTGTGGCGCAGTTCGCTGACGTCGATCTGGCGGATGTCCACGCCGTCCACCAGCAAGGAGCCGGCGTCCGGCTGATACAGGCCGACCAGCAGTTTGGCCAGCGAGCTTTTGCCCGAGCCGCTGCGGCCGATGATGCCGATCTTCTCGCCGGGGCGGATGTTCAGGTTGATACCGCGCAGCGCCAGGGTCTGCTGGTTCGGGTAGGTAAAGTCGACTTCACGGAACGCCATCGCGCCTTGCAGCGCTTTACGGCTGAGCGGGCGCTCGTCGTAATTGCGCTCCTGCGGCAGCTCCATCATCTCGTCCACCGACACCATCGTCACCTTGGCCTGCTGGTAACGGGTCAACAGACCGGACAGTTGGGCCAGCGGCCCCAGCGCGCGGCCGCTGAGCATGTAGCACGCCACCAGGCCGCCCATGCTGAGGTTGCCGTCGATGATCTGGTACACACCGAAAATGATCATCGCCACGCCCGCCACTTGCTGGATCAGCAAGGTGATGTTCATGGCCAGGCCCGACAGCACTTTCACTCGCAGTTCGAGCCGGCTGAGGGTGCCGATGGTCTGTTCCCACTGGTACTGGCGCTCGCTCTCGGCGTTGTTGACCTTCACCGCATCGAGCCCGGCGAGGGTTTCGATCAGGCTCGACTGGCGCTCGGCGCCCAGCGCCATGGTGCGTTGCAGGGTCGCCGTCAGCGGCTTCTGCAGCATATGGCCGATACCCAGCGCCAACGGGAAGGCGATGATCGGGATCCACACCAGGTGGCCGCCGAGCAGGGCGATCACCAGCAGGATGATCAGGGTAAACGGCAGGTCGATCAGGCTGGTGAGGGTCAGGGACGTGAGGAAGTCGCGCATCCCCTGAAACTCATGGATATTTTGCGCGTAACTGCCCACCCGTGCCGGACGCACTTTCATCGCCATGCCCACGATGCGCTCGAACAGCGTCGCGGAAATGATCAGGTCGGTTTTCTTGCCCGCCAGGTCCAGGCACAAACTGCGCAGGCTCTTGAGCAACAGGTCGAACAAGTAGGCGCCACAGATACCGATGGCCAGTACCCACAGGGTGGCGGTGGCCTGGTTCGGCACCACGCGGTCGTACACGTTCATCACGAACAGCGGCGCGGCCAGGGCGATCAGGTTGATCACCAGGCTCGCGGCGATGGCGTCGGCGTACAGCCAGCGTGAGCGTTTTAGCGTGTCACGAAACCACGAGCGCGCACGCGGGATCAGCGTGCCGTTGGTGACATCGAACTTGTGCTGTGGCTGAGCGAAGAACACCCGGCCGCTGTAGTCCTGGCTCAACAGCTCACGGCTGACATGAACCTCACCGCCGTCGCTTTCGCTCAGCAGCAGGCGCGCCGTGTCCCCGTCCCAGCCCAGCAGCACCGCACTGCGCCCCTCCTTGAGCAGCAGCATGGCCGGCAGGGCAATCGTCGGAATCTGTTCCAGCTTGCGTTGCAGCAACCGCCCCTGCAAACCTGCGCGGGCGGCTGCGCGTGGCAGCAGCTCGGCGCTCAGGCGTTGCGCGGCCAGGGGCAGGCCGGTGGTCAGCATGGCCCGGCTGGCGGGTTTGTAATGCAGGGAACAGAGGGTCAGCAGACCATCCAGTAAAGGATCGTCGTGCTGACTGCGCGGGTCATGGTTGAGCTGCGCCACATCGATATCAGAATTCAAGCTGACTCTCTCTTAATGCGTTGAGTGCTCCAACTCCGTAAAAAATCAGTTCATCCCTGGCAGGTTCACTTTCGTTTTGACTTCGTTTTGCACGACCGAGGCCAGCGGGGCGACGATGCCCTGGCTTCTCAGCAGTTGGCCCATGTCGGCCTTGATGCGGTATTGCGTGTACAACTGCAGGTTCTTGATCTGCGCCAGACGCTGCGACGCGGTGAACAGTTCGTTCTCGCTGTCGAGCAGGTCGAGCAGTGTACGCTCACCGAGGCTGAACTGCTGCTGGTAAGAGGTGCGCACGCGGGTGCTGCGGTCCACGTACTCCTGGGCGATCGGCACCTGCGCCGTGGCATTGTTGTAGGCGTTCCACGCCAGGCTCAATTCCTGGTTCAACTCGCGCAGGGCGTTGTTGCGGATATCCAGCGCCTGGGACGCCTGGGAGGCCTTGGACTGCAGGTCGGCCTTGTTGCTGCCGCCGGAGTACAGGTTGAACTGCATGCGCAGCATGGCGGAGTAGCCATTGTCATGGCCTTCTTCGCCGCCGACATTGTTGTTGGCCGAGCGCTGCAGTTCGGCATCAAAGCGCGGGTAGAAGGTCGACTTGGCGGCTTCGTACTGCTTTTCGGCGGCGGCGATGTCCGATTCGGCCGAGCGCAATACCGGGCTGCTCTCCACCATCTGGCGGCGCGCTTCTTCAAGGTTGGCCGGCATCAGGGCGACAAAGCCTTGCGGTCGTTCCAGTTGATCGGGCTCCTGGCCGACGGCGCTGATGTAGTTGGCCTTGGCGTCTTCCAGGTTGGTCTGCTCGGTCAGCAGGTTGTTACGCGCTTGAGCCAGTCGGGCTTCGGCCTGGTCCATGTCCGCCATTCTTCCGACGCCACGGCTGGTGCGCAGTTTGATCTGGTCAAAAATGCGTTCGTGGCTTTTCAGGTTGTCTTCTGCCAGTTGCACCATCTCGCGACGGGTCAGCACATCCAGATAAACCTGGGCGACCGTCAGGGCAGTGCGCTCGGTGGTGTTGAGCAACGCATAGCCACGGGAATTGGCGGTGGCTTGCTGGCGGCTGACTTCATTTTGCGTGCCGAAGCCCTGGAACAGGTTCTGTTGCAGGCGAATGCTCGACTCACCCCGGTTCAGGGTTTTCCAGTCATGGCTGTTGCTGGCGGCGCGGGTGTTGATGTTGTCGGAGCTTTCACGGCCATAACCGCCCAGCAAGTCCACTTTAGGCAGGTAGCCGCCCTGGGCCGCTCGCACTTGATAGTCGGCAGCGATGCGCGCGTTCACGCCAGCCTGGATCTCCGGGTGCACGTCCACTGCCTTTTGCATGGCCTCAGGGAGGGTTTGGGCCTGCACGAAACTGGCGGCGAGAGCGAACGGCACGGCGATGAAAAAGTGCAAACGCATTCTGATGTTTCCCCGGAGATCTGGTTGCCTGCAAAGCTGCAACAAAATTGGAATATTGCATGGGAGTGGCAACTCGAAATGCCCGTTTTTATTGGGCGCCGGAGGGCGCAAACAGAAAGTCGCGAGGCCGCTTAAATATCAATGTGACATTACGGGGCGGATTGTTTAGGATGGCGCCCAATAGGTCAATACCTTGACGGAAAAGTAATTTTTCCGGAAAAACATCAAAATATTGACGCCAAAATTTTTACGCAGAAATTCAAGTACTCCAGCTATTGAATCGGCACCAGCGGTAGGGCCGGTCTCCTTGATGGATGCCCCCTGAATGGTATTTCGGAGATTTTTTATGAGCAGCGTTGCGGTCGTCAAAAGCATTGTCGGTCAAGTGTTTGCGGTATCCCCGGAAGGGATTCGTCGCCTGCTTGTAGAAGGTGATCGCCTGTTCGCCGGGGAGCAGGTCGATACCGGCCCCGCTGGCGCCGTGTCGCTGGAGCTTACCGATGGCCGCGTGATCGACCTGGGCCGCGACAGCCAGTGGAGCGCCGACGCGCCTGACTCGTCCACTGACCTGAGCGCCGCCACTGCCCAGGCCGCACCGTCCGTTGCCGAGTTGCAGCAAGCCATCGCCGCCGGCGCCGACCCGACCCAGGACCTCGAAGCCACCGCCGCCGGCCCGAGCGCGGCCGGTGCAGACGGCGCTGTCGGGGGCGGGCACAGCTTCGTGGTGCTGGACGCGACCGCAGGCGTGGTCGACCCTACCATCGGCTATCCGACCAACGGCCTGAACGCTGCGGATGCCGGCGCTGCGCCGCTTACCGCCGGCAACACTAACAACGGCGCCACTGCGCAAAACGTCACCGTCACCCTGACCGCCACGCCGACCATCACCGAAGCCGGCGGCGTGGTGGTTTACACCGCATTCGCCACCCAGGCGCCGACCAGCGACCTCACCGTTACCTTGTCCAACGGCTTGGCCGTAGTGATCGCGGCCGGCCAGACCTCCGGCGCGCTGAACGTCACCTTCGCCGGCAATGACACGCCGTACCTGGATGCCTCGTCGATCTCCGCCACCATCGCCGGCACTTCCGGCGGCGGCAACGTGGTCGTCACCACGGATCCGACGCCTGCGGTGACGCAAGTCAACGACACCATCGACACCACCACCGTGACCCTCACCTCCGCCGCCTCGGTGGATGAGGGCGGCAAGATCGTCTACACCGCCACGGTGACCAACGCCGCGCAGACCGACGTCACCGTCACGCTGTCCAACAACACCACCATCACCATTGAAGCCGGCAAAACCACCGGCACCGTCAGCGTCGACACCCCGGCGAACCTGGCCGATGGCAAGGACCTGACCGTCAGCGCGAGCATCACGGCCGCCAGCGGTGGCAACTACGAGAACCTCGCGATCAACCCGCAAGCGGCGACCACCACAGTGATCGCTGTGGATAACCCGAGCGTGCTGGTGGCCGACACCGCCACCCTCGCCGAAGACGGCGTTGCGACCGGTAATGTGCTGAGCAACGACAGCGATATCGACAATGTGCTGTCGGTTGCCACCTTCAACGTCGGCGGCACCACCTTCAATGCCGGCCAGACCGCGACCATTGCCGGCGTGGGCAGCATCACCATCGGCGCCGATGGCGCGTACACCTTCACCCCGGTCAAGGACTTCAACGGTGATGTGCCGCAGATCGGCTACACCACCAACACCGGTTCGACCAGCACGCTGAATGTGAACGTGGTGGCGGTCGACGACGCGAGCGTGTTGAAGGCGGACACCAGCACGGTGCAGGAAGATAACGTTGCCACTGGCAATGTGCTTTCGAATGATGTCGACGTCGACAACGTATTGAGCGTCGCGACTTTCAGCGTCAACGGCACCACTTACAACGCCGGCCAGACCGCGACTATTGTTGGCGTCGGCTCGATTACTATCGGCGCTGACGGCGCGTACGCCTTCACGCCGGTCAAAGACTTCAACGGTGATGTGCCGCAAATCGGTTACACCACCAACACGGGTTCGAGCAGCACGCTGGACGTGAAGATCGATGCGGTTGATGACGCGAGCGTCCTCAAGGCAGACACCGGCAGCGCCCTGGAAGACAACGTTGCCACCGGCAATGTACTGAGCAACGACGTCGATGTGGACAACACACTGACTGTTGCTACGTTCAATGTCGGTGGAACCACTTACAACGCAGGCCAGATCGCGACCATTGTTGGCGTCGGCTCGATTACTATCGGCGCTGACGGCGCGTACGCCTTCACGCCGGTCAAAGACTTCAACGGCGATGTGCCGCAAATCGGTTACACCACCAACACGGGTTCCAGCAGCACGCTTGATGTGAAAATCGACGCTGTAGATGACGCGAGCGTCCTCAAGGCCGACACCGGTAGTGCGCTGGAAGATAACGTTGCCACCGGCAACGTGCTCTCAAATGACGTCGATGTGGATAACGTCTTAAGCGTTGCGACCTTCAACGTCGGCGGCACCACATATACCGCAGGTCAAACCGCGACCATCGCGGGCGTTGGTTCAATCACCATCGGCGCCGACGGCGCCTACGCCTTCACCCCGGTTAAAGACTTCAACGGTGACGTGCCGCAAATCGGCTACACCACCAACACGGGTTCGAGCAGCACGCTGGACGTGAAGATCGATGCTGTTGATGACGCAAGCGTTCTCAAATCAGATATCGGTAGCGCCCTGGAAGACAATGTCGCCACTGGCAATGTCCTTTCGAATGACGTTGACGTAGATAGCGTACTGACCGTTGCGACCTTCAACGTCGGTGGTACCACTTATACCGCAGGCCAAACCGCCGTTATCGCAGGCGTAGGTAGCATCACTATCGGTACTGATGGCGCGTATGCCTTCACTCCAGTCAAAGACTTCAACGGCGACGTACCGCAAATCGGCTACACGACCAACACAGGTTCGAGCAGCACGCTGGACGTGAAAGTCGATGCGGTTGATGACGCGAGCGTGTTGAAAGCCGATACCGGCAGCGCCCTGGAAGACAACGTTGCCACCGGCAACGTGCTCTCAAATGACGTCGATGTGGATAACGTCTTAAGCGTTGCGACCTTCAACGTCGGCGGCACCACATATACCGCAGGTCAAATCGCGACCATCGCGGGCGTTGGTTCAATCACCATCGGCGCCGACGGCGCCTACGCCTTCACGCCAGTCAAAGACTTCAACGGCGACGTACCGCAAATCGGCTACACCACCAACACGGGCTCCAGCAGCACCCTGGACGTGAAGATCGACGCGGTTGATGACGCGAGCGTCCTCAAAGCGGACACCGGCAGCGCCTTGGAAGACAACGTTGCCACCGGCAACGTCCTTTCGAATGACATCGATGTCGACAACGTACTGACTGTTGCCACGTTCAACGTCGGTGGCACCAGTTACGCCGCCGGCCAGACCGCAATCATCGCAGGCGTTGGCTCGATCACCATCGCTGCAGACGGTGCCTACGCCTTCACACCGGTCAAAGACTTCAACGGCGACGTACCGCAAATCGGCTACACCACCAACACAGGTTCCAGCAGCACCCTGGACGTAAAAATCGACGCTGTTGATGACGCGAGCGTCCTCAAGGCAGACACCGGTAGCGCCCTGGAAGATAACGTTGCCACCGGCAACGTCCTTTCGAATGACGTCGACGTAGACAACACACTGACTGTTGCGACCTTCAATGTGGGCGGCACCACCTATACCGCTGGCCAGACCGCAACCATCGCAGGTGTTGGAGCTATCACCATCGGTGCTGACGGCGCGTACAGCTTCACCCCGGTCAAAGATTTCAACGGTGACGTGCCGCAAATTGGCTACACCACCAACACAGGTTCCAGCAGCACGCTGGACGTGAAGATCGACGCGGTTGATGACGCTAGCGTCCTCAAAGCAGACACCGGTAGCGCGCTGGAAGACAACGTTGCCACCGGCAACGTCCTTTCGAATGACGTCGATGTAGACAACACACTGACTGTTGCCACCTTCAACGTAGGTGGCACCACTTACAACGCCGGCCAAACGGCCGTGATTGCAGGTGTGGGTAGCATCATTATCGGTGCTGACGGCGCCTACGCCTTCACCCCGGTCAAAGACTTCAACGGCGATGTGCCGCAAATTGGCTACACCACCAACACCGGTTCGAGCAGCACGCTGGACGTGAAAATCGATGCGGTCGATGACGCGAGCGTGTTGAAAGCGGACACAGGTAGTGCTCTGGAAGATAACGTTGCCACCGGCAACGTGCTTTCGAATGACGTTGACGTCGACAACGTACTGACTGTTGCCACGTTCAATGTTGGCGGCACCACATATACCGCAGGTCAAACCGCGACCATCGCGGGCGTTGGTTCAATCACCATCGGTACCGACGGCAACTACGCCTTTACGCCGGTCAAAGATTTCAACGGTGACGTGCCGCAAATCGGTTACACCACCAACACCGGTTCCAGCAGCACGCTGGATGTGAAGATCGACGCTGTAGATGACGCGAGCGTCCTCAAAGCAGACACCGGCAGCGCCCTGGAAGATAGCGTTGCCACCGGCAACGTGCTTTCGAATGACGTCGACGTAGACAACACACTGACTGTTGCCACCTTCAATGTGGGCGGCACCACCTATACCGCTGGCCAGACCGCAACCATTGCAGGCGTGGGTGCTGTCACCATCGGTGCTGACGGCGCGTACAGCTTCACCCCGGTCAAAGATTTCAACGGTGACGTGCCACAAATTGGCTACACAACCAACACCGGTTCCAGCAGCACCCTGGATGTAAAGATCGACGCAGTTGATGACGCGAGCGTCCTCAAGGCCGACACCGGTAGCGCGTTGGAAGACAACGTTGCCACTGGTAACGTGTTGAGCAACGACGTTGATGTGGACAACGTGTTGAGCGTTGCGACCTTCAACGTTAATGGCACCACTTACAACGCAGGCCAGACCGCGACCATTGCTGGCGTTGGCTCAATCACCATCGGCGCCGACGGCGCCTATGCCTTTACGCCGGTCAAAGACTTCAACGGTGACGTGCCGCAAATCGGTTACACCACCAACACCGGTTCCAGCAGCACGCTGGATGTGAAGATCGACGCTGTAGATGACGCAAGCGTCCTCAAAGCTGATACCGGCAGTGCGCTGGAAGACAACGTCGCTACCGGCAATGTGCTGAGCAACGATGTCGATGTGGATAACGTGTTGAGCGTTGCGTCCTTCAGCGTCAACGGCACCAGCTACAACGCCGGCCAGACCGCAATCATCGCAGGCGTTGGCTCGATCACCATCGCTGCAGACGGTGCCTATGCCTTCACACCGGTCAAAGACTTCAACGGCGATGTGCCGCAAATCGGCTACACCACCAACACCGGTTCGAGCAGCACGCTGGACGTGAAAATCGACGCGGTCGATGACGCGAGCGTGTTGAAAGCGGACACAGGTAGTGCTCTGGAAGATAACGTTGCCACCGGCAACGTGCTTTCGAATGACGTCGACGTCGACAACGTACTGACTGTTGCCACGTTCAATGTTGGTGGCACCACTTACAACGCCGGCCAAACCGCGACCATTGCTGGAGTTGGCTCAATCACCATCGGCGCAGACGGCGCCTACTCCTTCACGCCGGTCAAAGACTTCAACGGCGACGTGCCGCAAATCGGCTACACCACCAACACCGGTTCGAGCAGCACGCTGGACGTGAAGATCGACGCTGTTGATGACGCGAGTGTGTTGAAAGCCGACACCGGCAGCGCGCTTGAAGACAACGTTGCCACTGGCAATGTGCTGAGCAACGACGTTGACGTCGACAACGTGTTGAGCGTCGCGACCTTCAACGTAGGTGGCACCAGTTACGCCGCCGGCCAGACGGCGGTGATTGCAGGCGTCGGCAGCATTACTATCGCTGCCGACGGCGCCTATGCCTTTACGCCAGTCAAAGATTTCAACGGTGACGTGCCACAAATTGGCTACACAACCAACACAGGTTCGAGCAGCACGCTGGACGTGAAGATCGACGCGGTTGATGACGCGAGCGTCCTCAAAGCAGACAGCGGTAGTGCGCTGGAAGACAACGTTGCCACCGGCAACGTGCTAAGCAACGATGTCGACGTAGATAACACACTGACCGTCGCCACCTTCAATGTGGGCGGCACCAGCTATAACGCCGGCCAGACCGCTGTTATCGCGAACGTCGGCTCAATCACCATCGATGCCGACGGCGCCTACGCGTTCACGCCTGTTAAAGACTTCAATGGTGACGTGCCGCAAATCGGCTACACCACCAACACGGGTTCGAGCAGCACTCTGGACGTGAAGATCGACGCGGTTGATGACGCGAGCGTGTTGAAAGCCGATACCGGCAGCGCCCTCGAAGACAACGTTGCTACCGGCAACGTGCTGAGCAACGATGTCGATGTGGATAACGTGTTGAGCGTTGCGACCTTCAACGTCGGCGGCACCACGTATACCGCAGGTCAAACCGCGACCATCGCGGGCGTTGGTTCTATTACCATCGGCGCCGACGGCGCCTATGCCTTTACGCCAGTCAAAGATTTCAACGGTGACGTGCCACAAATTGGCTACACAACCAACACCGGTTCCAGCAGCACCCTGGATGTAAAGATCGACGCAGTTGATGACGCGAGCGTCCTCAAGGCCGACACCGGTAGCGCGTTGGAAGACAACGTTGCCACTGGTAACGTGTTGAGCAACGACGTTGATGTGGACAACGTGTTGAGCGTTGCGACCTTCAACGTTAATGGCACCACTTACAACGCAGGCCAGACCGCGACTATCGCAGGTGTTGGCTCTATCACCATCGCTGCAGACGGTGCCTACGCCTTTACGCCGGTCAAAGATTTCAACGGTGATGTGCCGCAAATCGGTTACACCACCAACACCGGTTCCAGCAGCACGCTGGATGTGAAGATCGACGCTGTAGATGACGCGAGCGTCCTCAAAGCAGACACCGGTAGTGCGCTGGAAGACAACGTTGCCACCGGCAACGTGCTAAGCAACGATGTCGACGTAGACAACACACTGACCGTCGCCACCTTCAATTTGGGCGGTACTACATATACCGCAGGTCAAACCGCTGTTATCGCGGGCGTCGGCTCAATCACCATCGGTACTGACGGCGCCTACGCCTTCACTCCGGTCAAAGACTTCAACGGCGACGTGCCGCAAATCGGTTACACCACCAACACCGGATCCAGCAGCACGCTGGACGTGAAGATCGACGCAGTTGATGACGCGAGCGTGTTGAAAGCCGATACCGGCAGCGCCCTGGAAGACAACGTTGCTACCGGCAACGTGTTGAGCAACGACGTCGATGTCGACAACGTGTTGAGCGTTGCAACCTTCAACGTTAATGGCACCACTTACAACGCAGGCCAGATCGCGACCATTGCTGGCGTTGGCTCAATCACCATCGGCTCCGACGGCGCCTATGCCTTTACGCCGGTCAAAGACTTCAACGGCGACGTGCCGCAAATCGGTTACACCACCAACACCGGTTCGAGCAGCACGCTGGATGTGAAAATCGATGCGGTCGATGACGCGAGCGTGTTGAAAGCGGACACAGGTAGTGCTCTGGAAGATAACGTTGCCACTGGCAATGTGTTGAGCAACGACGTGGATGTAGATAACACCCTGACTGTTGCCACGTTCAACGTGGGTGGAACCAGTTACACCGCCGGCCAGACGGCCGTTATTGCAGGCGTTGGCTCAATCACCATTGGCACCGACGGCGCCTACGCCTTCACCCCGGTCAAAGACTTCAACGGTGACGTGCCTCAAATTGGCTACACCACTAATACCGGTTCGAGCAGCACGCTGGACGTGAAGATCGACGCCGTAGATGACGCAAGCGTCCTCAAAGCCGACACCGGCAGCGCGCTGGAAGACAGCGTTGCTACCGGTAACGTGCTGAGCAACGATGTCGATGTGGATAATGTGTTGAGCGTTGCGACCTTTAACGTCGGCGGCACCACGTATACCGCAGGTCAAACCGCGACCATCGTTGGTGTTGGTTCGATCACCATCGGCGCCGATGGCGCGTACGCCTTCACCCCAGTCAAAGACTTCAACGGCGACGTGCCGCAAATCGGCTACACCACCAACACCGGTTCGAGCAGCACGCTGGATGTGAAGATCGATGCGGTTGATGACGCGAGCGTCCTCAAGGCCGATACCGGCAGTGCGCTGGAAGACAACGTTGCCACCGGCAATGTCCTTTCGAATGACGTTGACGTAGACAACGTACTGACTGTTGCCACGTTCAACGTGGGTGGAACCAGTTACACCGCCGGCCAGACGGCCGTTATTGCGGGCGTTGGCTCAATCACCATTGGCACCGACGGCGCCTACGCCTTCACACCGGTCAAAGACTTCAACGGCGACGTGCCGCAAATCGGCTACACCACCAACACCGGCTCCAGCAGCACGCTGGACGTAAAAATCGACGCAGTTGATGACGCGAGCGTCCTCAAAGCGGACACCGGCAGCGCCTTGGAAGATCACGTTGCCACTGGCAACGTGCTGAGCAACGACGTCGATGTGGACAACGTGTTGAGCGTCGCGACTTTCAGCGTCAACGGCACCAGTTACAACGCCGGCCAGACCGCGGCTATCGCAGGTGTTGGCTCAATCACCATCGGTACTGACGGCGCCTACGCCTTCACCCCGGTCAAAGACTTCAACGGTGACGTTCCTCAAATCGGTTACACCACCAACACCGGTTCCAGCAGCACCCTGGATGTGAAGATCGACGCGGTTGATGACGCAAGCGTCCTCAAGGCAGATACCGGCAGTGCCTTGGAAGATAACGTTGCCACCGGCAACGTGCTTTCGAATGACGTCGACGTCGACAACGTACTGACTGTCGCCACGTTCAACGTCGGTGGCACCAGTTACACCGCCGGCCAGACGGCCGTTATTGCGGGCGTTGGCTCAATCACCATCGGCGCAGACGGTGCCTACGCCTTCACACCGGTCAAAGACTTCAACGGTGATGTACCGCAAATCGGCTACACCACCAACACCGGCTCCAGCAGCACGCTGAACGTGAATATCGTGGCGGTCAACGACGCACCCATTGCCACCAATGGCAACATTGCCAGCAACGAAGACACCTCGGTCGAACTGACCTGGTCGACCTTCGGCGTCAAGGATGTGGATTCGGCCAGCCCAGGGGTGGTGTTCACCAGCCTGCCTGCCGGTGCCATCGAGTACAAAGTCAACGGCGTGTGGACGCAACTGACCACCGCTGACCTGAAAACCGATACCTCGGCCGGCAAGGCGTTCAGCCAGGCCGACTTCGACAACCACAATGTGCGCTATACCCCGGCGGCCAACGAGTCAGGCGACAACAGCTTTGGCGGCAGCGGTGTGGGCAACAAGCAAAGCGATTACACCGAGCTGAAGTTCCAGGCCACCGACGGCAGCGCTTACAGCGACACTAAAACCATCACCGTGGATATCCACCCGGTGACGGACGTGCCGGTTGTGAGCCTTGGCCAATACAGCGCGGTGCCGACCGGTTTGACCCTGCAGACCTGGACCGGCGGCACGCTGGCCAAGGACCTGGGCACCAGCGGTAACGGCGTTGCGCAGTCCAGCGACCTGATCCGGGTGATCAACGCCAAGACCGCTGACAGCGCAGCCTTCACCGGTGTGGTCAGCAACGTCAGCAACACTAACGTGGTGGATGGCACGGCGACCAAAGTGTCCGGCCTGATTTACCTGGAAGCCGGCAAGAGCTACAGCTTCACCGGCACTGCCGATGACAGCCTGGCGGTAACGGTGGGCGGTCAGGTCGTGTCGACCGAGACCTGGAGCAAGGGCAGCGCGATTACTGCGACGCCTTTCACGCCGACCGAGTCGGGTTACTACACGCTCGACGTCTATCACTACAACCAGAACGGCCCGGGCAATTACGACATCAATGTGTCGATCAACAACGGCCCGTCCATGGCGCTGGGCAGCAGCGGCGTGCAGACCTACACCAGCGTGGACGCCTTGAAAGCCTCCGGCGCAGTGCTGGGCGACAGCCATGTGGTCAATGGTGAAGGCTATTACACCGGCTATGTCTACAACCATGGCCTGGAAGACGGCAGCATCAAGGTCAGCCCGATCACTACCACGTTTGTCGATAACGATGGCTCGGAATCCCACAAGGTAGAAGTCAGCGGCCTGCCGGCAGGCACCGTGATCACCGACGGCACCAACGGCCACAGTTTCACCTCGACCGGCGCGAACACGCTTTACGACGTCAGCACCTGGAACCTGAAAACCCTGACGGTCACCCCGTTCAAGGACTCGACGGCCAGTTTCGACCTGACCGTGAAAGCCACGGCCACCGAGCTGAGTACAGGCGTTGCAGAAGTCACCACCGGCAAAGTGAGCATTGTGGTCACTGCGGTCAACGACGCGCCGGTTGCCATTGCAACCACTGCGACCGGTGCCGAAGACCCAACCAGCGGCATCGCGGTCAAGCTGAGCGCGACCGACGTAGACGGTCTAGCCAACGTGAAATCGTTCTCCGTTGGCACGCCAAGCAACGGCACCTTCTACACCGACGCGGCCATGACCACCAAAGTGACCGGCCCGATCACCGCCAGCAATGGCGAGGCCACCGTCTACTTCAAACCGGCTACCGACTTCAACGGCACGGTGAACTTCACCTACACCGCCACCGACAGCGGCAACGCTGACGGCAGCAACGTGCTGACCTCACCGGCTGTCAACGGCACCATCACCGTGACTCCGGTCAACGATGCGCCGGTCG
>NZ_CAKLBR010000009.1:107963-208542 GCF_920984685.1 Pseudomonas sp. Leaf59
ACTTCAACGGCACGGTGAACTTCACCTACACCGCCACCGACAGCGGCAACGCTGACGGCAGCAACGTGCTGACCTCACCGGCTGTCAACGGCACCATCACCGTGACTCCGGTCAACGATGCGCCGGTCGCCATTGCAACCACCGCGACCGGTGCCGAAGACCCAACCAGCGGCATCGCGGTCAAGCTCAGCGCGACCGACGTAGACGGCCTGGCGAACGTGAAATCCTTCAGTGTGGGCACGCCGAGCAACGGCACCTTCTACACCGACGCAGCGATGACCACGAAGGTGACCGGCCCGATCACCGCCAGCAATGGCGAGGCGACCGTTTACTTCAAGCCAGCCACCGACTTCAACGGCACGGTGAACTTCACCTACACCGCCACCGACAGCGGCAACGCTGACGGCAGCAACGTGCTGACCTCACCGGCTGTCAACGGCACCATCACCGTGACTCCGGTCAACGATGCGCCGGTGGCCATTGCAACCACCGCAACCGGTGCCGAAGACCCAACCAGCGGCATCGCCGTCAAGTTGAGTGCTACCGACGTAGACGGCCTGGCGAACGTGAAGTCCTTCAGCGTGGGCACGCCAAGCAACGGCACCTTCTACACCGATGCCGCGATGACCACCAAAGTGACCGGCCCGATCACCGCCAGCAATGGCGAGGCGACTGTCTACTTCAAACCGGCCACCGACTTCAACGGCACGGTGAACTTCACCTACACCGCCACCGACAGCGGCAACGCTGACGGCAGTAACGTGCTGACCTCGCCAGCCGTCAACGGCACCATCACCGTGACTCCGGTCAACGATGCGCCGGTCGCCATTGCAACCACCGCAACCGGTGCCGAAGACAGTGGCATCGCGGTCAAGTTGAGTGCTACCGACGTAGACGGCCTGGCGAACGTGAAATCCTTCAGCGTGGGCACACCGAGCAACGGCACGTTCTACACCGATGCAGCGATGACCACGAAGGTGACCGGCCCGATCACCGCCAGCAATGGCGAGGCGACCGTTTACTTCAAGCCGGCTACCGACTTCAACGGCACGGTGAACTTCACCTACACCGCCACCGACAGTGGGAACGCTGACGGCAGCAATGTGCTGACCTCGCCAGCCGTCAACGGCACCATCACCGTGACTCCGGTCAACGATGCGCCGGTCGCCATTGCTACAACCGCAACCGGTGCCGAAGACAACGGCATCGCGGTCAAGCTGAGCGCTACCGACGTAGACGGCCTGGCGAACGTGAAATCCTTCAGCGTGGGCACGCCAAGCAACGGCACGTTCTACACCGACGCGGCCATGACCACCAAGGTGACCGGCCCGATCACCGCCAGCAATGGCGAGGCGACCGTTTACTTCAAGCCGGCTACCGACTTCAACGGCACGGTGAACTTCACCTACACCGCGACCGACAGCGGCAACGCTGACGGCAGCAATGTGCTGACCTCGCCAGCCGTCAACGGCACCATCACCATTACGCCGGTCAACGACGCGCCCACGGCTACCAACGGCAACATCGCCAGCAACGAAGACACCTCGGTCGAACTGACCTGGGCCACCTTTGGCGTCAACGATGTGGACTCCGCCAACCCGAAAGTGGTGTTCACCAGCCTGCCTGCCGGCGCCATCGAGTACAAAGTCAACGGCGTGTGGACGCAACTGACCACCGCTGACCTGAAAACCGATACCTCGGCCGGCAAGGCGTTCAGCCAGGCTGACTTCGACAGCCACAACGTGCGCTACACCCCGGCGGCCAACGAGTCGGGCGATAACAGCTTCGGCGGCACCGGTGTGGGCAACAAGCAAAGCGACTACACCCAGCTGAAGTTCCAGGCCTACGACGGCAGCGCCTACAGCGACACCAAAATCATCACCGTGGATATTCACCCGGTGACGGACGTGCCGGTGGTAGGTGTCAGCCAATACGGCGCGGTGCCAACCGGTTTGACCCTGCAGACCTGGACCGGCGGCACGCTGGCCAAGGACCTGGGCAACAGCGGCAACGGCGTTGCGCTGTCCAGCGACCTGATCCGCGTGATCGACGCCAAGACCGCTGCCAGCGCAATCTCCACAGGTGTGGTCAGCAGCGTCAGCAACAGTAATGTGGCGGAGGGGACGGCAACCAAAGTCTCCGGCCTGATATACCTGGAAGCCGGCAAGAGCTACAGCTTCACCGGCACTGCCGATGACAGCCTGGCAATCACCGTGGGCGGCAAGCTGGTGGCCAGCGAGACCTGGAGTAAACAGGGCGGCACGATTACCGGCACGGCTTATACGCCGACCGAGTCGGGTTACTACACCCTCGACATCTACCACTACAACCAGGCCGCCGCAGGCAACTACGACATCAATGTGTCGATCAACAACGGCCCGTCGATGTCGCTGGGTAACAGCGGCGTGCAGACCTACACCGGCGTGGACGCCTTGAAGACCGCAGGTGCGGTGCTGGGCGACAGCCATGTGGTCAATGGCGAAGGCTACTACACCGGCTACGTCTACAACCGTGGGCTGGAAGACACCACCATCAAGGTCGCGCCGATCACCACCACGTTCGTCGACAACGACGGCTCGGAATCCCACAAGGTGGAAATCAGCGGCTTGCCGGCCGGCACCGTGATCACCGACGGCACCAGCGGTCACAGCTTCACCTCGACTGGCGCTACCGCGTTCTACGATGTGAGCACCTGGAACCTGAAAACCCTGACGGTCACCCCGTTCAAGGACTCGACGGCCAGCTTCGACCTGACCGTGAAAGCCACGGCCACCGAACTGAGTACCGGCGTTGCGCAAGTCACCACCGGCAAAGTGAGCATCGTGGTCACTGCGGTCAACGACGCCCCGACCCTGGACCTGAGCACGGCCGACGGCGCGGTCGCCACCGGCTTCGCCGCCACCTACAACGAACGCAGCACCAGCGGCGTGGCGATTACCGGCAGCGTGGCCATCGGCGACGTCGACAGCAGCCAGATGCAGAGCGCGAGCATCACCCTCAAAAACGCCAGTGCCGGGGATCAACTGACCTCCAGCCTGGTGACGGTGGGCGGCACCTACAAAGGCATTACCCTGACCAGCGTCGGCACTGACGTCAGCGGCAAGATCATGCTGAGCCTGTCGGGCGCGGCGGATGCGGCGACCTACAAGGCGCTGCTGGAATCGTTCCAATATTCCAGCACCAGCAAGTACCCGGCTACCGGCGACCGCACCATCGAGGTCTCGGTGATGGACAACGAAGGCGGCAACAGCCTGAGTTCCAGCATCGCCACCAGCACCATCACGGTAACGCCGCAGGCCTACCTGGTGACTGAAGGCACTGGCGTGGCCGATGTCATCAACTTGAGCAGCTCGTCGGTCAACAACGTGGTGGTCGGCGACAAGGCCGGCGTGGTCACCCAGGGCAGCAACTACAACATTGCCTTCCTGGTCGACACCTCGGGCAGCATCGGCACCAGTGCGATGGACTCGATCAAGAGCCAGCTGAACAGCGTGTTCAATACATTGATTGCCAATGCCGGCAATAAAGACTCGGGCGTGGTGAAAGTGCTGCTGGTCGATTTCGACACGCGTATCGAATCTCAGGTCTCGGTCAATCTGGCCGACAAGGACGCTGCCAAGGCGGCCTTGCAGGCGGTCTTGACCCAGATGACTTCCAACTCCAGCGACATGACCAACTATCAGGATGCGTTCGACGCGGCCACCAACTGGTTCAAGAGCAGCGACGCCACCAGTAACAAGGGCGCGACCAACCTCACGTACTTCATTACCGACGGTTCGCCGAACGTATTTACCGAGGTGCACGGCAACCCTTACCTGGGCACGACCAGCACGTTCTGGGGCTCGAACGTTTACTTCGACAGCGTGGTCAACAGCTCCAACTACGTGTTGGGCCAGGGCAGCGCGGTCTACACCACCATCAACGGCTGGTCGCGGATGATTGTCGACGGCGATGGCAAGGTTTACTCCTACAACGGCTGGGGCCAGGCGATCTATGAAGGCACCGTGGTCGCCAACGCCAAGGGCGGCTTTGACGTGGCGGCGGTCTATCAGGACTCCGACACCGCCCTGGCCAGCGCCAAGGCGGCCTACGCCAACCTGGTCAACGCGGTGGACAGCAAGGTCACGGTCGAGGCCATCGGCCTGGGGTCGAGCATCGATACCACGGTGCTCAAGCAGTTCGACACCGACAAGGTGGTTGCCACCATCGACACGGCGAAGCTAGCCGATGCCATCACCGGCCACACCGCCGATGCGGGCGCCGACAACCTCACCGGCGGTTCGGCCAACGACATTCTGTTCGGCGACCTGATCACCTACAAAGGCCAGGAAGGCAGCGCTGCGCTCAAGTCCTTCGCCGCCGAGAAACTGGCCACCACCGTCGACCACATCGACGACCGCACCTTGCACCAGTACATCACCGAGCACGTGCAGGACATCGGCGCACTGGCCAGCGCGTCGAACATCTACGGCACCAAGGATGGCAACGACACGCTGATCGGCAATGCCGGCAACGACATTCTGTTCGGCCAGGGCGGCAACGACAGCCTCTCCGGCGGCGCCGGCAACGACATTCTGGTGGGCGGCAAGGGCGATGATGTGCTCAGCGGCGGTGCGGGTGCCGATACCTTCGTGTGGCTCAAAGGCGACACCAACACCAGCGGCGGCTTCGATCGCATCACCGACTTCAAGCACGGCGAAGGCGACAAGCTGGACCTGTCCGACTTGCTGCAAGGCAATAACGACAACAACCTGTCCAACTACCTGAAGCTGACCACCGATGCGTCGGGCACCTCGACGCTGAGCGTCAGCAGCGCGGGCACGTTCACCGCCTCGGGCGGCGGCACGGCCGATGTCACGATCAAGGTCGACGGCGCCAGCTGGGGCAGTGGCAGCGCCGCGATCAATAACCTGATCGCCGGTGGCGACCTGACCGTCAAGCATCACGACTGATCACCCAGGCGGCACCCATCCATAAGGATTGGCGCCGCCGGGCATCAGCTTCGGGAAAATCTGTGTAATCTCTGTGGGCGCCGTGCGCGATGCCTGCAGGGATTTTTTATTGGGAGAACGCTGATGTTCTACGTGCAACGCGATCAATACAACGCGCTGGTTCGCGTCGAGGCACAGGCTTTTAGCGAGGCCACCGAGACACTGCCGGCCGACCACCATGAGATCCAGGCGTGGTTTGCCGGTGATGCGGTGGACAACAGCCTCAAGCAGCTCAAGCAAAGTGACCTTGAGATGATTCGAGTGCTGGATGACTTGATTCAGGTGCTGATCACCAAGAACGTGATGAGCATCACCGATCTGCCGCCGGCGGCGCAGGTCAAGTTTCTTGAGCGCACCCAGGCACGGGCCGCGCTGGGCGGCTTGAGTGAGCTGATCAACGACGATGAAACCGGCTTGATCTGACCCCCGCCACCTCCTTTACGGCGTGACCGTCAAGGAGGTTTCAGGTGTCAGCGCTTCACTTCCAGGGCGCGGGTTCACCGACCAGTCGGCCTTGCACCCCTTCGATGCCCATCTCGCGGATCACCCGCAACTCACCTTCGGTTTCCACGCGCTCGGCAATCAACGGCAGGTCGATGCTGTGGGCGGCGCGCTGAATGGCTTCGATGAAAAAGCGCTTGTGGCTTTCGTGGTCAATGGCGCGGATGTAGCTGCCGTCGATTTTCAGGTAGGCCAGCCCCAGGTTCGCCAGGTTGCCGATCATGCTGAAGCGCCCGCCGAAACGCTGCAGGCCGAGGCTGAAGCCCAGGTTGCGCATGCGCCGGGTCAGGCGCTCCAGTTCGGTCTGTTCGGGCACTTGCTCCTCGCCGATCTCGAGCGTCAGCTGTGCGCCCAGCGTTGGGTGCTGGGACAGGCGTTCGAATACCCGCTCCAGGGCTTGAGGGTCCTGCAGGGTCGCGGCCGACAGGTTCAAGGCCGCTGAGACGGGGTGCTGGCTCAGGTGTTTGATCACCAGGTCCAGCATCAGGTGGTCGAGCCGCGCGGTCCAGCCGAAGCGTTCCAGCCAGGGCAGGAAGTGGCCAGCCGCGATGGTCTGGTTCTGGTTGTCGAGCAGGCGCGACAGCACCTTGTAATGCAGCACCTGCCGGGTGTCGCCGCTGCTGACCACCGGCTGGAAAAACAACTGGAAGCGGCCTTGCTTCAGCGCGTCATCGAGCAAGGTGTGCCAGCTGTGCGGGTCATCGCTGACGGTGCCGGTGACCTGATGTTCCAGGCACACCCAGCTCTGGCCGCCGCTGGCTTCGGCCTGGGTCAGCGCCTGGTCGGCCAGCATCAGCAGGTCGGCGGAGGCGTCGCCCGGGCTGTACGGCGCCAGGCCGATGAAGGCCACGGTCGGCATGTCGGTGGCGCCGGTTTCGTGCAGGCTTTGCAGGGTCGCCTCCAGCGCCTGGGCCAACTGCAGGGCTTCGTCGCGCACCAGCCCCGGGGCCAGCACTGCGAATTCGCCGCCACGGCTGCGGGTGATGAGGTTGTGGGTTTCCGGGTACTTGGCGCAGGTGCGCACCAGTTGCTGGCTGACCGCCTGCAGCAACTGGTCGGTACGTTGCCCGCCCAGGCGCTGGTTGAGGCCGCTCAGGTCGTTGACGCGCAGCATCAGCAGGTAGCCGGAGCTGGATTCCTCCAGGTTGCTGACCCGCGATTGCAGCTGCATCTCGAAATAGCGACGGTTGGCAAGGCCGGTGAGGCTGTCCTGGTAGGACTCCACGCGCAGCTTCTCGCTGCGCTCGGTCTGCTCATGGAACAGGGCCTTGAGCTTCTCCACCATCTGGTTCATCGCCTGCACGACGCGGCGCAGCTCCGGGGTGCGCGGCAGGTCGGGCAGGCTCAGGAATTCACGACGGGCAATCGCATGGGACTGCTCGACCATGTAGTCCAGCGGCTTCAACTGCCGGCGCAGCAGCAGGGCGCCGAGCACCGCGCTCACCGCCCCGCACACCAGCAACCAACCGAGGCTGCCCAGGGCGCTCTGCCAGAGTTTGGCCAGGGCAAACATCGGGTGGCTGACCACCTCGACCCGTGCTGCCTGCTGCCAGCCGCGGCTGACGATGGCATCACCGCCGGCCGGTTCCAGGCCGATCATCTTCACGAACCACGCCGGTACGTTGCTGGCATCCGGCTCGGCGGCGCGCTCCACCAGTACCTGGTTATTGCTCAGGTCCACCACGCGGATGCTGGCGTAGTAGCCGCTGTCGAAGATCGAGCTGACCATCAGCTCGGTCATCGCCGGGTCATCGATGTTCGGGGTCAGCGACAGGGCCAGCGCGGTGGCCGCGTCCTGAGCGTGGGAGCGCAGCTGGTTGACGTACTGGGTACGCGAGCTCTCCAGGCTGACCATGAAGCTACCGCTGAACGCGACTATCAGGAACACGCAGATAGCGATCAGCAATTGTTTGAACAGTGACATCGTAGCTCCTGTTAATTGTCCGAACTGGCCGGAAACCCTTCAGCGGTCATTTTTTTCAACACATCCTGCCAGCGTGACAGGCGTTTGGTGTCACCGACTTTCTTGTTGCCCGCCGCGCCGGTCAGCCACAGGCCTTCGCCGTTGAAGGCATACACGGGGAGCAAATCCTGGCGTTGGCTGGCAGGCAGAATCGCGTCCATCAGGCTGTCGAGCACCAGGGGCATGGCCTCGGGGCTCGCATAATACGTCAGCACCATGTGCGCACGGTTCTGACGCAGCGCCTTGACGTAGGTAATGCGCAATTTTTCGGCCGGCACGCCGAGGTGGCGCAGGCTGAAGTACTTGGCGATGGCGTAGTCTTCACAGTCGCCCGCGCCTTTCCATAGCGACTGAATGGGGGTGGCCCAGTAATCGACCTCGTGCCACAGGTCGATGTCTTCCTCGTAGTGCAACTGCCGATTGAAGAAGAGGTTGACCACCTTGAGCTGCTCGGCCTCGCTTACCTGTTTCTGGGTGGACAGCAACTGTTGCCACGCATCGATGCGCTGGCGCCCGGCGCCAAGTGGACCGTACAGCGTTTCGGCGCGTCGGCTGATCTGGCTGAAATCCCAATCGGCCAGCAAATCGCCCAGCAGCCCGCCCGCCAACAGCAGCGTGACGGCGAAACCGTAGAGGACCCGAGGGAGTTTGAAGCGTAACGCCACTGCGATTACCCAGGCATGCAGCATGGAAGGTGCGGCAATGGTGAGGCGATACCCTGCAAAAGACAATGGCACAGTGAAATCACTTTTGATGAATTGCAGAAAGTGTTCGTCATTTAATTGGCTATTTTCCACTCGTCCGAAAAGCTGCTGGCAATTTGATCAAAATAATGACACTTGCGCGTCGCTGTCGGAGAATGAGCCATCAAAATGCCTACAAGAAGACCTGCGGTGAAGCCAGTATCTTGCCGACCTTTCACGTCTTTACACGGCGCTGTTAAGGAGTTCCGGCCATGAGCCGCACCGATTATCTATTTGCCCTGTTCGGCAAGAGCGTTTCCCGCGACCCTGAGGGAAGAAACGCTCGGCTGCACTTCTTCGGCACCGTGCCGTTTGACGATGGCACGCGGGTGAACCAGAGAGACGGCTCGCATTACCGTAGTCATCCTCAGGAGCGATTCCAGCCGGGCGAGCAGCAGGTTGCCCGCCCAACGGTGGTGGCGGTGGTGTCGATCAACGGCGGCGTGGGGCGCAGCACCCTGGTCACGGCGTTGAGCAGCGGCCTGCAACGACTCGGCGAGTCGGTGATGGCCCTGGATCTGGACCCGCAGAACGCGCTGCGCCACCACTTCGGCGTAGAGGCCGAGCAACCTGGCCTGGGCCGTGCCAGCCTGCTTAATGCACCGTGGACGAGCGTCGTGCAATCCGGGTTTGCCGGGTGCCAGGTCATCCCGTTTGGCGACACCGACAGCCATCAGAAGGAAAGCCTGCAGCGCTGGCTTACGCGTGAGCCCAAGTGGCTGGCGCAGCGCTTGTCGGCACTGGCGCTGGATGAGCGCGGCCTGGTGATCATCGATACCCCGGCAGGCAATAACGTCTATTTGCAGCAGGCATTGAGCGTGGCCGATATCGTGCTGGTGGTCACGCAGCCCAATGCCGCCTGCCTCGGCACACTGGATCAAGTGGATGCATTGCTGGCGCCGTGCCTTGAGCGTGCGCCGCGTTGCCACATTGTGATCAATCAAATGGATGATAAGTCGGCGTTCAGCCTGGAGATGTTCGAGGCTTTCAAGCAACGTCTGGGTGACAGATCCGTTCATGTGATCCACCACGATTCATCCATCAGCGAAGCCTTGGCGTTCGCCTCCGACCCGCTGGATAACATACGCGTGAGCCTGGCTGGCGACGATATCAACGGCCTGTGCCGGCTGTTGATTGCCCGTAAAAAACGTCCATAAGTCGCGGTTTATACGCGTAACGCCAGATGCTTATGCACAATCGTTCGGTGCCACCTGTCACAAAACAGCCATGGTGCGGCGTTGTTCGCGTTACGTTGCAACTGCCTGTTTTGCGTGCGTTTTATTATGTGAACAAAAAATGACCAGCACCGCTTGCGTGCTGTAGCGTAGGTGGCTACAGCCTCTGTAAAGATTTCATCAACAGAGTTATCCACAGGGCGTCCGGGTAAATGCTGCCCCTTAATCGCGCTCGGCCAGCAGCATCAGGTTACGCGGCGTCAGCGAGGGTTCGCAGAAGGTGCCCAGTTCAACGGCGTAGCCTTGTTCCTGCAAAAACAGCGCGCGATCCAGCACCAGCCATACTTCCAATGGCCGGCGAAACAGCCCACGCAGCAACTCGAGGTTCCTGACTTCGGCCAGACGACGCCAGCCGTACGCCTCCAGCGTTTCCCACGGTTGCTCTCCTGTGGATAAACCCTTGAGGCGTGCCAGCTCCTTGCAGTAGTCGGCGTAGGGTTTGTCCAGCCAACTGGCAGGCAACGAGGGAGTGGCGAGGTAGTCGTCGACGCCGCGCAGTTGCCGTTGCAGAGGGTCGAAGCCCAGGCGCCAGGCCATGGAGCGGTCGAGCCGCTGGCGCACGCGCTTGCCGGCGGTCACGGTCTCGGTGAGGGGCAAGCTGAGATCATCCACCGAAAGGTGCAGTGCCGAGGCTCGAGCTGCGCCCGAGAGTGGCTGATAGCGATCGGCATTGATGCGGTTATAGCAGCAGGGCGACAGCGCCAATTGCCTGCAGCCAGCGGCGCTGGCCACTTGCAGCAGACGCACATGCAGGTCACCGCAGGCGTGCAGGGCGACGGGCGTGTGCTCGGGGCCGATTGCCACGTCTGCCATCACGTCCTGCAGACGATGGGTGGCGGGCAGCCGATGGTGATCGCTCAGGGCTTGCCCGGCCGCGATCAGGTTCGGGTCGTATTCGAGGCACGTCAGCGTTTGCCCGGTGTGCAGCAGGCGGCGGCCAAGGTGACCTTTGCCCGCGCACCAGTCCAGCCAATGCCTGGGCGTGTCGGCAAAGTGCAGGGCTGCGCCGAAGGCTTCGATCTGTTGCCATTTGCGGCCCGGTACGTCGACGTTCAGACGAGGTCGGGCAGGTGCCAGGGTGTGGGCTGGTAATTTATCCACAGCGCTCAGTTGCAATGCTTGTCGCGCGAGCTGTGGAAACGGCGCCGGTGCGGGTAAATCGTGGGGTTGGTTGTGGCTGTCTTGCGCCTCGCCCAGGGTGCGTTGGCGCAGCCAGGCGGCGAGTTGCGGGTGCTCGGTTTCCCAAGGCAAATGGCGATGAACAAAGGGCCGTGGTCGCCACAGCCCCTGGTGCTCGATCAGGAACGCATCCAGCGCGTGGAAGCGCGCCTCAACGTCCCTGGCAGGCATCGACGCGTAGCCAGCGTTCCAGCAGTTTGAAGCCGCGTACCAGGATGTAGGCCATCAGCAGGTAGAACAGCCCGGCAGCGAAGAAGATCTCCACCGGCAAATAGGTGCGCGCGATGATGGTACGGGCCATGCCGGTCAGTTCCAGCAGGGTCACCGTGCTGGCCAGGGCGCTGGCCTTGAGCATCAGGATCACCTCGTTGCTGTACGCCGGCAGGCCGATGCGCGAGGCGCGCGACAGGATGATATAGAACAGCGTCTTCGGCCTGGACATGCCCAGGGCACGCGCCGCTTCGATCTCGCCGGGCGGGATCGCCTGGATCGCGCCGCGCAGGATCTCGGCGATATAGGCAGCGGTGTGCAGGGTCATGGTGGCGGTGGCGCACCAGAACGGATCGCGCAGGTACGGCCACATGAAGCTGTGGCGCACTGAGTCGAACTGCGCCAGGCCGTAGTACACCAGAAACAACTGCACCAGCAGCGGCGTGCCACGGAAGAAAAAGATGTAGCTGTAGGGCAGGGCGCGCACGTACCACAGGCGCGATGAGCGGGCGATCCCGAGCGGGATCGCCAGCAGCAGGCCGGCGATGACCGCAATGGCCACCAGCTCCAGGGTCAGGGTGGCGCCCTGTGCCAGTTTGGGCAGCCACTTGATGATCACCGCCCAGTTCAGGCCCAGGTCGAAATGCGCCAGCCAGCTATAGTCGCCGCTCATTGGGTGCTCCTTGCAAAGCCGCGGGCGGCGCGTTTTTCCAGGAAGTACATGCCGCTCATGGCCAGCACCGTGAGGCCCAGGTACATGAGTGCCGCGACCATGAAGAAGGTGAACGGTTGCTTGGTGACGGTCACGCCGATCTGCGCATGGCGCATGATTTCTTCAAGGCCGATCACCGACACCAGCGCAGTGTCCTTCATCAGGATCATGAACAGGTTGCCCAGGCCCGGCAGGGCGATGCGCCACATCTGCGGCATGATCAACCGGGTAAAAATCCGCAACCGGGACAGCCCCAACGCCACACCGGCTTCGCGGTGGCCCTTGGGAATGGCGAGTATCGCACCACGGAACACTTCCGTGGCGTAGGCGCCAAAGCACAGGCCCAGGGCGATGACGCCAGCGGCGAACGCGCTGAGTGACAGATCGGGGATACCGAAGGTCTCGCCCAGGCTACGCATCAGGTTGACCGTGCCGAAATAAATCAGCAGCACCCACAGCAGTTCGGGAATCCCGCGAACGAGGGTCGAGTAGGCTCCGCCCAGCCATTGCAACGGCTTGTAGGGGGACGTCTTGCCCAGGGCGCCGGCAAGGCCCAGCAGCAGCCCCAGACACAGGGCGGTGAGCGCCAGTTTGACGGTCATCAGCGCACCGGCGGCAAGCGCGGGGCCGAATCCGTAGAGATCGAAATTCATGGTGTTTTCATATCGTGGCAGGCAATGCAAAAGCCGGCGCGCTCAGGTGAGCGCGCCGGGCAGGCCGTTCAGGTCATTCGATGCTGAACGGGAAGTACTTGTCGTTGATTTTCTTGTAGGTGCCGTCGGCCTTGATCTCTGCCAGGGCTTTGTTCAGGCGCTCGCGCAGCGGGTCGCCCTTGCGTACGGCGATACCGATCTTGTCGCTTTCCACCACCGGGTCGCCCTTGAACTCATAGGCCGAACCGTCTTTGCTCTTGAGCCATTCGTATTGCACGTACTTGTCGGCAAGAATGCCGTCCAGACGACCGGACGTCAGGTCGAGATAGGCGTTTTCCTGGGTGTCGTACAGCTTGGCTTCGGTGTCCGGCAGTTTGTCTTCAAGGTAGGTACCGGCCAGCGTTGCGCGCTGTGCACCGATGATCTTGCCCTTGAGGTAGTCGGCATCGGGCTTGAAGTCGGTAGTGGCTTTCGGCGCGATGAACTGCAGCTTGTTGGAGTAGTACGGGTCGGTGAAGTCGACGGCCTGCTTGCGCTCATCGGTGATCGACAGCGAAGACACCAGGAAGTCGAACTTCTTGGCGTTCAGGGCCGGGATGATGCCGTCCCAGTCGGACACATACACTTCGCACTTCTCGACTTTCATCTTGGCGCACAGGGCGTCGCCGATGTCCTTGTCAAAGCCCACCACGTTGCCGCTGGCGTCTTTATTGTTGAAAGGCGGGTAGGCCGCTTCGATCCCCATTTTCAAGGTTTCCGCCATGGCCGTGGCGCTGAACGCCATCGAGACGGCCGCGGCCAGAAGGAATTTTTTATAGTTCTGCATGCAGGTTGCTCCGTTAGCGGTTGCTGGACATGAATTGTTTGCAGCGCGCCGAAAGCGGGTTTTCAAACACCTGCTGTGGCGATCCTTGCTCTTCGACCAGGCCCTGGTGCAGAAACACCACTTCGCTGGAAACCTGACGGGCAAACCCCATTTCATGGGTGACCAGCAGCATGGTGCGGCCTTCTTCGGCCAGTGCGCGGATCACATTAAGTACTTCCTGGACCATTTCCGGGTCAAGCGCGGAAGTGGGCTCGTCAAACAGAATGACTTTGGGCTGCATCGCCAGGGTGCGCGCGATGGCCGCGCGTTGTTGCTGGCCACCGGACAATTGCGCAGGGTAGGCGTGGCGCTTGTCGGCGATGCCGACCTTGGCCAGCAGGGCTTCGGCCACTTCGATCGCTTCGGCCTTGCTCTGGCCGCGCACGCGGCGTGGCGCCTCGATGATGTTGTCGAGGATGCTCATGTGCGGCCACAGATTAAAGTTCTGAAACACAAAACCGATTTCGCTGCGCAGGCGGTTGATCTGCTTGCCGTCGGCAGCTTGCAGCTCGCCGTTTTTTGCGGCCTTGAGCTTGAGCTCTTCGCCGGCCACCAGGATCTGGCCCTGGTGCGGGTTTTCCAGCAGGTTGATGCAGCGCAGGAGTGTGGATTTGCCGGAACCGGAAGAACCCAGGATCGAGATCACGTCGCCGTCGCGGGCGGTCAGCGAGATACCCTTGAGCACCTCCAGCTCGCCATAGCGTTTATGCAGGTTGCGGATTTCAAGCGCGGGCGTGGCCTCGGCCATGGGGGGTCCTCATTGTGTTCGTTGCATGCGGCGCTGCGGGGCCACCTTCTGGCGAGGCGCCAAGCTAGCATAGCGTCTGGATGACAGCCAACAGCGCTGCGGGCGGTTAAACGGTGGTCTGCGGCAGGGTGTCGCATCGGCACAGCGGCGTGTCGCGCCATCAACAACCGAACAACCGTTTGCCCCGGAATATGCGCAGGCTTTGCGTAAAAAGGGCGCGATGGTGCCAGCTTTGGCCAAGTGTTGGAAGGGTAAAACCGGCAAACGGTGCATATCAGCCCTTTAATAGGGCGTCACGCACTTTTTGTGTGTGTTTTTGGTGCGCTCAAACGTCTTGAATATGGGGTGCACGGTAACGCTATAGCGAAATGCCATTGTTCTCAATGACTTGCGATTTATGCGGAAGCGTCCTACAGGCCGCGCCGGCTGTGGATTCGTAACATTTTGGCGCAAATCTTGCGTAAAAAATAAAGAACGCCCCTGTTGGTTTCTTTTCACGAGAAAGCATCCAGGCCGGGCGGACCGTTTTCGCAATTCCTCGCAAAGGTGTGTCAATGAGTAGTACGCAAAGCTCCAATGACCTCGAACAGGGGCTCAAACCGCGTCACGTCACCATGCTGTCAATTGCCGGCGTCATCGGTGCCGGGTTGTTCGTCGGCTCCGGCCACGCGATTGCTGCCGCTGGCCCTGCCGTACTGCTGGCGTATGCCGCGGCGGGCACGCTGGTGGTATTGGTGATGCGCATGCTCGCCGAAATGGCCGTAGCGTCGCCGGACACCGGTTCGTTCTCCACTTACGCCGACCGTGCGATCGGGCACTGGGCCGGCTTTACCATCGGCTGGTTGTACTGGTGGTTCTGGGTGCTGGTGATTCCACTGGAGGCCAACGCGGCGGCGACCATCCTGCATGCGTGGTTCCCCGACGTGGCCATCTGGGCCTTTACCCTGATCATCACCTTGCTGCTGACGGCGACCAACCTGTTCAGCGTGAAGAACTACGGCGAGTTCGAGTTCTGGTTTGCGTTGATCAAGGTTGTGGCGATCGTGGCCTTCGTCATCCTCGGCCTGGCGGCGATTTTCGGCGTGTTGCCCACCAGCCAGGTCAGCGGCGTGTCGCACCTGTTCGATACCCAAGGTTTCATGCCCAACGGCATGGGCGCGGTGCTGGCGGCCATCCTCACCACCATGTTCTCGTTCATGGGCACCGAGATCGTCACCATTGCGGCGGCTGAATCGAAGAATCCCGGCCAGCAAATCACCAAGGCCACCAACTCGGTGATCTGGCGGATCGGTTTGTTCTACCTGTTGTCGATTTTCATCGTGGTGTCGCTGGTGCCGTGGAACGATCCGACCCTGGCGGCGGTAGGTTCCTACCAGACCGTGCTGGAGCGCATGGGCATCCCGAATGCCAAGCTGATCGTCGACCTGGTGGTGCTGGTGGCGGTGACCAGTTGCCTGAATTCGGCGCTGTACACCGCGTCGCGCATGCTGTTCTCCCTGGGCCGTCGCGGTGATGCCCCGGCTGTGGCCAAGCGCACCAACAAGAGCGGCACGCCTTATTGGGCGGTGTTGCTGTCGACGGGGGCTGCGTTCCTGGCGGTATTCGCCAACTACGTGGCACCGGCGGCGGTGTTTGAATTCCTGCTGGCCAGCTCCGGCGCTATCGCGTTGCTGGTGTATCTGGTGATCGCGGTGTCGCAACTGCGCATGCGTCAGAAGCGTGTGGCGGCGGGTGAGAAGCTCGAATTCAAGATGTGGCTGTTCCCTGGCCTCACTTATGCGGTGATGGTGTTTATCGTGGGTACCTTGACCATCATGCTGTTCCAGGAAGCGCACCGGGTCGAGATCATCGCGACTGGGGTGTTGAGCTTGCTGGTGGTGGCTGCGGGGCTCGTTGTTGCGAGCCGGCGCAAGGCTCAGCGGGCGAGTGCTGCCGTGCTTAACTGATGGTTGAGTGGATGTAGTTCAGGTGTGGGAGGGGGCTTGCTCCCGATAGCGGTGTGTCAGCATCAGGTGTGCTGACTGACAGGCTGCTATCGGGAGCGAGCCCCCTCCCACATTTGTTTTGCGTCAGTCCTGGGAATTCACCAGTGACTGTGACGCCGCCACGTAATCGGCCTGGAACTCTGCAGATTCAATCCACGCCAGCGCCGCCGCTTCATCGTCACTGTCCGTGGTCCATTGCCGATACTCGATCAGCGCGGCCAGGATAAAGTCGGTGGCTTCTTCTTCGCCTTCCTGCTCCAGCACCAGCGCCAGCAACGGGTGCGCCAGGAACGCTGCACACATTGCTTGTTGGCTGACTTCGCTGGCAACGCGCATCTCCAGGAACAATTCGGTCAAATCCACCGACTCAAGGTCGATACGGTCGTCGTCACCGGCAAACGCATCCGGCTTGGCCGCCACGGCGCGCTGGGTGCGGTTTTGCTTGGCTTTGGCCTTGGCCCGATGGGCACGTTTCTGCTGCTTGTTCGGCGAGGCCATGGGTCGGCTTCCTTGGGTTTGGGGGGTATTGAAGCGCAGGTTGGGGTAAATCCCAAGGGGTTGTGTGGAAGGGGCGATTCGCGGTGCTGCTATTGCTCCTTGTTTGTGCTGCTAATACGCTCGCGTCTTTGGATCGGCCTAGAGCGTCTTCATGACCCGCGAAACCCTCGAACACAAGCAGATCCCCCTCTACTTCGTCGCGGTCCTTCTTGCTGCCACGCTGGGCCTGTTCGCGCCTTCGCTGGGGCATGGCCTCGCCGCTCTGGTCACGCCCGCTATCGCCGTGCTGATGTATGCGATGTTCCTGCAGATCCCGTTTCTGGAGCTGCGTCAGGGGGTGGGCAGCAAGCGCTTTATGGCGGCGCTGCTGCTGGCCAATTTCATTCTTGTGCCGTTGCTGGTCTGGGCACTGACCCGAGGCCTTGTGGAGCGCCCGGCACTGCTGGTGGGGGCGTTGCTGGTGTTGCTGACGCCGTGCATCGATTATGTGGTGGTGTTCACCCATATCGGCAAGGGCGATTCGCGGTTGATGCTGGCGGCGACGCCGGTGTTGCTGCTGTTGCAGTTGGCGCTGTTGCCGGTGTACATGGGGTTGATGTTGGGCACGCAGTCTGAGGTGGTGGTTGAGGTCGGGCCATTTGTCGCGGCGTTTGTGTGGTTGATTGTGGTGCCGATGCTGCTGGCGGTACTGACGACGTCCCTGGCGCGACGATCTGCTGTCATCAGTGCGTGGAACAGCGCCTGGGCCTGGTTGCCGGTGCCGGCGATGGCGCTGGTGCTGTTTGTGGTGATCGGTTCGCAGATCACCTCGGTGGTGCGCGATCTCAACCTGCTGCTGCCGGTGATTCCGGTCTATCTGGGTTTCGTGTTGCTGGCGCCATTGCTGGGGATGCTGGCCGCGCGATTGTTCGCGTTGCCGGCGGGGGCGGCGCGTGCGGTGACCTTCAGTGCCGCCACGCGTAACTCGCTGGTGGTGCTGCCGTTGGCACTGGCGCTGCCGGAAGACGTGCGCGGGTTGGCGGCAACGGCGGTGATCCTGCAGACCCTGGTCGAGTTGGTTGCCCAGTTGTTCTACGTGCGCCTGATTCGCGCAGTGGTGTGGCGCAAAAATCGGTAAACGCATGAAGTTTCAGGTCTGTTCAGGCGCTATTCAGGGGTGCGTTGTGCACCATGAGCGGCGCCTTACACCTGACAGGTCAACCGATGGATCACCGCAACCGTTTTCGTCTGGAATCCCTGGGCCTGTTTCTGGTCGCCCTGTTGCTGTTCACCTTGGGTATCTGGGACCAGCAGCCCCAAGGCTTTGACGGTCGCTGGGCGCTGTTCCTGCAGGAAATGTTTCGCCATGGCGCGAGTCTTTTCCCTACTACCTACGGCCAGCCCTACGCGGACTACCCCGGCACTGCGACGTTCTTCAGCTTTGTGTTTGCCCGAGTCTTCGGTGCGCCCAATCACCTGGCGAATATCTTGCCCACCGCGCTGGCATCCGCCGGGGTGATTGCCGTGATCTACCGGCTGTTGGCCCCTCGCAGCCGGCAATGGGCGCTGCTCACTGTGCTGTTGACCTTGCTCACCACACAACTGCTGGAAAAGTCCCGCTCGGTCTGCCTCGATCAGATGGTCGCGCTGCTCTGCGTGGGCAGCTTCTATCTGCTGCACAGTGGTGAGCGCCTGGGTTCGCGCTGGCGGCAACTGGCGGTGTTTCCGTTGTTCATCCTGGCGTTTGCGATTCGCGGCCCGTTGGGGCTGATCGAGGTCTGCGGCGTGGCGTGCGTTTACTGGGCGCTCGGCCGTCCCGGCGAACGGGTCAGGCAGGTGCTGATTCACGGTGTGGTCGGCCTGGTGCTGTTGGCGGCCTGCTGGTGGCTGCTGATGAAGCTGGCGCGGATCAGCGGAGGCGATGCGTTTGCCGACGAGGTATTCAAGATGCAGGTGGGTGGGCGCCTCGATGAAAACGGTGAGCCGTTCTATTTCTACTTCCAGTTGAGTTTGTACCGTTACTTTCCCGTGGTGCCGCTGGCCCTGGCGACCCTGTTTGCGCTGCGCCATCGCTGGGCGCTACGACGGACCGATGAAGACGTGCAAATGGTGGTGCGTCTCGGTGCGTGCGGCTTGATGATTCTGCTCGGCCTGTCGGTGCCGCATTTCAAGCGTGCCTATTACATCCTGCCGATGGTGCCGATGTTTGCCGCTGTCGCCGCCTATGGGCTACTGCAGTCGCAGGGCTGGCTCGCTGGCGTGCGCCGATGCTACGAAGGCCTTGTCGCGGCGCTGCCAACGCTGTGCCTGATTGCCGTCCTGGTGTGTCGGCACGCGTGGCAGAAACATGGCTACTGGCCGGACGTATCGTTGCCGCTATTGTTCAGCGTATTGGTGTTGCTGCAGGTGGCGGTGCTGTTCGCCTGGCATCGGGCGGCGCGCCTGGTGTGGCTCAGTCTGATCGCACTGGCGGCGCAATGGCTGCTGCTGGTGGCGGTGGTAGAGCCGTCCAAGGACCTGCAATTCGACACCCGCACGTTTGTCGGTCAGGTCGAATCGCTGCGCGACGTCACCCCTGGACCGTTGGTGTTCGTCGATCTTGGCCAGGACGCCTGGGGCGTGCGCTACATGATGAACCTGGATCACGACGAGCGACCGTTGTTCGTAGGGCGCCATGAACTGGAGAAATTGAACGCGCTGCCAAGGCCGTCCTGGGTGATTGTGGAACGCACGCAAACGGTCTTGCTGAAGGGCTCGCCGGTGGAGCATCTGGCTCCGGCGTTCAACGGGCGATTGAATGACAATCCGTTGATGGTGTTTTTGTTGAAGTGAGTGCGACCTTGTCTGGATAAGTCTTCATGCATAAGGCCTGTCCAGCTGCTCAGGGATGAATCCTTCCTCGCGTAGTGACTTGATAACGCCTCTGATCAGGTAGTTGTTGGAGAACCCGATGGTGTAATGCCGTGCACCTGGGTTAACGGGAAGAAGCATGCCCTGATCGACCAGTTTTTTTATCTGGTAGGTTCTTTGTGCGGCGGACAGGCTTGGCAGTACATCGGCAATGTCGCTTGATTTGCCAGACCTGAGTCGAATGAAGGGTTCAGAAGCTCAAGATCGTGGTGAAAAAACTCTGCCATGTCGAAAAATATCTCTAATCGATTTTTTATTATCTCAAAAAAGGAGCGCTCTGATGCCCGTAAAACCAGGGTTCAGGGTCTCAATAGGGACTACGTTATCTCAAAAACACAATTCAGATAAGTGAAAAGCTTGAGGGGCGCAAGTGGGTTTGGCCAGGTGATCCTTCGTCAGCGGGCCTGTGCCTGAGGGGTGGTATAGGGCCTGCTCAAATCGCAGGCAACAAAAAACCCGCACAAGGCGGGTTTTTTTGTGTTTCGGATGATAGTTGCACCACCTGAAACTAATTAGTGGTGCCCAGAGACGGAATCGAACCGCCGACACGGGGATTTTCAATCCCCTGCTCTACCGACTGAGCTATCTGGGCAACGGGGCGCATTAAACGGGTTTTTCAGGGGGGCGTCAAGCAAGTTTTAGAAAAATATTTAATTATTACCGTCGCTTACGTGCTGACCCCGATTTTTGCTCAATTATTGAGCAGGTGGTACGTAGCCCTCGGCCTGGGCGTATTCCTCGCCGGAAAAGAACTTGTCCATTTCGCCCGCCAGGTATTTGCGGTCTTCGGCGTTCATCATGTTCAGGCGTTTTTCGTTGATCAGCAGGGTCTGGTGTTTAAGCCAGTCGCCCCAGGCTTTGGCGGAGACATTGTCGTGAATGTCCTGGCCCTTGGCGCCCGGGTACGGAGGGCGGTCCAGAGCTGGCAATTCTTCTTTGTACTTGCGGCACATTACGGTGCGGGTCATGACGACACTCCTGCATTCAATACGTCGGCCGCGCGCTTCAGCAGTTTCTTGACCGGGGCGGCAAGGCCCAGGCGCGGCGGGGTGGCGAGGTTATACCAGAGCCAGTCGGCCTCGGCCACGTGATGGGCCGATTCCTCGACCTGTACCAGCCAGGGTTCGATGGCCAGCTGGAAGTGGCTGAAGGTGTGGATCAGCCCCGGCAATTCCTGATGCTTGCCCAGTTCGAGCGCGTGTTGCTCGGCCAGGTGTTCGAGGTCGCCAAGGTCATCCAGCTCCGGCAGGCTCCACAACCCGCCCCACAGTCCGGTGGAGGGGCGGCGATAAAGCAGAATGGCGCCTTCGGTGTTGGCCAGCATTGGCATCAGTGTGCGTTTCTGCGGGATGGTCTTGCGCGGCTTGGGGATCGGGTAGCGCGTTTCCAGGCCGAGCATGTGGGCCTCGCAGCCTTTTTCCAGCGGGCACAGCAGGCAACTGGGTTTGCTGCGGGTGCAAAGGGTCGCGCCCATGTCCATCATTGCCTGGGTATAGGCGTTGACGCGTTCATGGGGCGTGAAGCGCTCTGCGGTGGCCCATAGCTGCTTGGCCACCTTGGGCTCGCCCGGGTAGCCCTCCTGCGCGGTAAAGCGCGCCAGCACGCGTTTGACGTTGCCATCGAGGATAGGCGCACGCAGGCCCATGCTCAGGCTGGCGATGGCGCCGGCGGTGGACAGGCCGATGCCGGGCAGTTCGGTGAGTTTTTCGACATCCCTGGGAAACTCGCCACCGTACTCGGCCACCACGATCTTCGCGGTCTTTTGCAGGTTGCGCGCCCGAGTGTAGTAGCCCAGGCCGGTCCACAGGTGCAGCACTTCGTCTTCCGGCGCGGCGGCCAGGGCTTCGACCGTCGGCAGCGAGGCCATGAACCGGTCGAAGTAATTGAGCACGGTGCTCACCTGGGTCTGTTGCAGCATGATCTCCGAGACCCACACCCGGTAAGGCGTGATGCCCTGTTGCCAGGGCAGGTCGTGGCGACCATGGCGGTCGTACCAGTCGAGTACGGCCTCTGAAAACTGCTCGTTTCTCATCGTTTGAACAGGCCTTTCAAAGCATCTTTGAGCTGCGGGTTGACCTTGTCGAGCTTCTCTTCCAGTTTCTCGTTGAGGCGATTGCCGGCGGCCTTGATGGCGACCTGGCCGAGGCCGTCCTTGTCCAGGCGGCAGGCCTTGGCACCCAGCTCCAGCGGGCCGCGGCAGCGCAGCGGCACTTCGATGTTCTGGAAGTTGGCACCGACCTGGCACGCCGGGTCCGGCACTTCGCGCTGATCGCCTTCGACAATGATGCCGACGCGGTAGTCCATGCCCAGTACGCGCAGGTCGACGTCACCGTTGCCGTTGACGGTCAGGCCCGGGATGCGCACTTTCAGGTCGGGGTTGCTGGCTACGCCATTGCGGAACGTGAGGTTGCCGCGCAGTTCCTCGAACGGCGTGTCCTTGCCCGGAGGCGTGCTGCTCAGGGTCTTGCGGTTTAGCAGGGCGATGCCGGTGCACACTTGTTGCTCAATATTGGCATTGAGCAGCACGCCGTTGTTGATCACGAAGCTGGCGGTGCCGTTGAGACTGTCGATCAGCGCTTTCTGGCTGTTGCCGCGGCCGCTGAGGTTGCTGTCGAGGGTGACCTGGCCTTTCACCGGCGGGGTTTGCCCCTGGGCCTGCAGGATGCGTTCGACCGGCACTTGCCTGATATGGCTTTGCAACGCGAGCAGCGGAATATCCTGGCGCACGTCGAGCGTGCCGTTGGCCTGGAAGGTGCCGTTGTAGAGGCCGCCGCTGAGGGCGTCGAGCTTGAGCTGGCCGTCGATGCCGGAGGCTTTCAGCACGGCGTTCTGGATTGGCAGTTTGCTCAAGGTCAACTGACCAAAGGCAAGGTCGGCATTCACGTCGAGGGTACGCAGGCGGGTGAGCGGCAGCAGCTTGTCGGTGCTCCAGGCGCTTTTGGTCGGCGCGTCGGGCAGCGGCGTGGTGCCACCGGCAGCCATGGCCCCGGCTTCGCTGTTTTGCACTTCGGCCTGGCGGGCGGCGGTGGCGCCCTTGGCGGACTCGGACTTGGCCGGCAAATAGTTGTCGGCGTTGAAGGTGTCGCCCTTGAGCTGCATGCGCAGCGACTGTTTGGCGAAATCTTCCACGGCGATGCGGCCGGTGAAGGTGCTGCCGTCGAGCTTCAGGTTCAGGTCTTCGAGCGCCACGCTGGTGGGCGTGCCCTTCAGACGGCTGACCAGCTCGACCTTGCTCAGGCTGCCGTCGGCCATCGGCGGCAGCGGGTGGCCGACGCTGTCGAGGAATTTGGCGAGGTCGAATTGGGCGATGGACAGGGCGCCGCTGAGCTGCGGGGTCTTGTCCAGGTCGTTGACCTTCAGTTCGCCCAGCGCGCGCAGTTGGTTGGCCGACAGTTTCAGGTTGGTCCATTCGGCGATGTTCGCCGCCTGGTCCACCAGCAACTGGCCCTGGGTGGAGAAGGTCACGGTCTTGCCCTGCAGCGGCTCGCCGGTGGCTTCACCGGAGATCTTCATGTCTTCGAACTGGTAACGCTTGAGGGCGCGCTGGATGCGCAGGTTGCCGTTGAGCTCGGTCTTGATGCGCATCACCGGCTGGTTGCTGCCGAAGAACGCGGTGAGCTTCACCGGAATGCTTGCGCCTTCATGCACGGCGCCAGCGCTCAGCTGGATACTCTCGGCGCTGAACTGCTTGCCGGTCTGCTCATCGTTGTATTCGACGCGCGCGTTGTTGACGGTCAGGCTGTCGATGTCCAGGCGAATCGGCTTGGCCGGTTTCTCCGGCTCGGCCTCGGCCGGTTGTTCCGCCGGAGCAGGGGTGCCGGTGGTGGTCGCTACCGTCACGTTCTTGCCGATATCTTCCCAGTTGCCATGGCCCTGCTTGTCGCGGTTCAGGCGCAGGTTCAGGCCTTCGACCCGCACATCGCTCATCTGCACTTCGCGGCGCAGCAGGGGCAGCACGCGCACCGACAGGCCGAGCATCTGCAGATCGGCGAATGGCTGGGTCGGGGTGGTCAGGGTTGCCACGCTGGCGTCATGCAGTTCAAGACCGAGCCAGGGGAACAGGCTCCAGCCGATATCGCCATTGAGCGTCAGCTCGATGTGGGCCTTGTCGCGGGCAATCTGGCGAATCTCTTCCTTGTAGTCGTTGGGATCGAAGAGGTGGGTCAGGGCAAAGCCGAGAGCCACAATGATCAGCAACAGCCCGAGGAGTACCAGACCCAGGATTTTGCCGAACGCTTTCATGGGCGAGTCCTTGTATGTCGATTTCAAAATTTAGCCGCAGAGTATAACGCCCGGCGGCCTGAGTCAGTTCAGCGATCGTTACATTGTATCCAGATCGAGAAGAACAGGAATTTGGCGTCAGAAAAAACGAATTTCCTGAAAAAGTGATATCAGTTTGGTTTTTCTTGTCTCTACAGGTGCTAATCTCTGCGCGTTCGTCCGCCTTCTGCGACCTATCGTCGCGCCAAAATGGAGCTTTACTCGACCACCACGGCCACGCTTTGCGTGCAATGCCGAGGGGGAGAGCGCCTGACGGACACACACTAACAACTGGGGGAAACACCAATGAGCACAAAGCCTGCGTTCCTGTCCAAGGAGCGCATTATCGCCAAACCGGGGTTCAACCGCTGGCTGGTTCCACCGGCCGCCCTGGCCATCCACCTGTGCATCGGCATGGCCTACGGCTTCTCGGTGTTCTGGCTGCCGCTGTCCAAAGCGCTGGGTATTACTGCGCCGGTCGCGTGTGCACCGGACATGAGCTTTATCACGCAGGTCTTTTCGTCCCAGTGTGACTGGCCCATCTCCATGCTGGGCTGGATCTACACCCTGTTTTTCATTTTCCTGGGCTGCTCGGCAGCGATCTGGGGCGGCTGGCTGGAACACGCCGGGCCGCGCAAGGCTGGCGTTGTATCGGCCCTGTGCTGGTGCGGTGGCCTGTTGATTTCGGCGCTGGGTATCTATACCCACCAGATCTGGCTGATGTGGATCGGTTCCGGCGTGATTGGCGGTATCGGCCTGGGCCTGGGCTATATCTCGCCCGTTTCGACCCTGATCAAGTGGTTCCCGGACAAGCGCGGCATGGCCACCGGCATGGCGATCATGGGCTTCGGCGGCGGCGCGATGGTCGGTGCACCTCTGGCCGCAGCGCTGATGGGTCACTTCGCTTCGCCAACCAGCGTGGGCGTGTGGCAGAGCTTCCTGGTGATGGCTGCGATCTACTTCGTGTTCATGATCGGCGGCGCACTGTCCTACCGCGTACCGCCGACCGGCTGGAAGCCTGAGGGCTGGACGGCACCGGCGAAAAAAGCCAGCAATGCGATGATCACCCACCGTCACGTGCACGTGAACGTGGCCTGGAAAACCCCGCAATTCCGTCTGGTGTGGCTGGTGCTGTGCCTGAACGTTTCCGCCGGTATCGGCATCCTGGGCATGGCTTCGCCGCTGCTGCAGGAAGTGTTCGGCGGCAAGTTGCTGGGCGTGAATGTGCCGTTTGGCCAGCTGGATGCCGGGCAACTGGCGTCGATTGCTGCGATTGCGGCGGGCTTTACCGGTCTGTTGAGCCTGTTCAACATCGGCGGCCGGTTCTTCTGGGCGTCGTTCTCTGACTACCTGGGCCGCAAAAACACCTACTTCGTGTTCTTCGCCCTGGGCTTTGCCCTGTACGCGCTGATCCCGAACCTGGGGCACCTGGGCAACGTGGCGCTGTTCGTGGCGGCGTTCTGCGTGATCCTGTCGATGTACGGCGGCGGCTTCGCCACCGTGCCGGCTTACCTGGCCGACCTGTTCGGTACGCAAATGGTCGGTGCGATCCACGGTCGCCTGCTGACCGCCTGGGCTGCGGCCGGCGTGCTGGGCCCGGTGTTGGTGAACTACCTGCGTGAATATCAATTGAGCATTGGCGTTGAACGCGCTGCGGCCTATGACATCACCTTGTACATCCTCGCCGGTCTGTTGGTGCTGGGCTTCATCTGCAACCTGCTGGTGCGCCCGGTGGCCGACAAGTACTTCATGAGCGACGCCGAACTGGCTGCCGAACAGGCGCTGGGCCATGACAAGGGCGCTGATGCGTCCACCGTGCTGGAGTGGAAAGCCTCCCCTGGCAGCAAGCCGCTGGCGATTGCCGCCTGGCTGGTGGTGGGTATTCCGTTGGCGTGGGGTGTGTGGGTAACCCTGCAGAAGACGGCGGTACTGTTCCACTGATAACGCCGCAATAACTTGTGGGAGGGGGCTTGCTCCCGATGGCGATGGGTCAGTTGCCTATGTGCAGGCTGATCCGCCGCTATCGGGAGCAAGCCCCCTGCCACATTGGGGGTGCCGAGTTCGCATCAGCGGGTTCCAGTTGTATGCACATGTCTATCCCCGACACTCCATCAGTCTTATCCCCTCCGATGTTTCTGTTTGCCGCCCGCACCCCTATAATGGCCACCTTTTTCGCCCAATGATTTGCGGAGCTGGTGATGGTCGAACGTATGGCGTCCGTCGAGCGCGACACTCTGGAAACCCAGATCAAAGCCTCGATCAACCTGGATGGCACCGGAAAGGCCCGATTTGATATCGGTGTCCCCTTCCTTGAGCACATGCTGGACCAGATCGCCCGTCACGGGCTGATCGACCTGGATATCGTCAGCAAGGGCGACCTGCACATCGACGACCACCACACGGTGGAAGACGTGGGCATCACCCTCGGCCAGGCCTTTGCCAAGGCCATCGGCGACAAAAAAGGCATCCGTCGCTACGGCCATGCCTATGTGCCGCTGGATGAAGCGCTGTCGCGCGTGGTCATCGACTTCTCCGGTCGCCCGGGCCTGCAGATGCACGTGCCCTACACCCGCGCCACCGTAGGCGGCTTCGACGTCGACCTGTTCCAGGAATTCTTCCAGGGGTTCGTCAACCACGCACTCGTCAGCCTGCACATCGACAACCTGCGCGGCACCAACACCCACCACCAGATCGAAACCGTGTTCAAGGCCTTCGGCCGCGCGCTGCGCATGGCGGTGGAGCTGGACGACCGCATGGCCGGGCAAATGCCGTCGACCAAGGGCGTCCTGTAATGCAGACGGTCGCGGTTATCGACTACGGCATGGGCAACCTGCATTCGGTGGCCAAGGCCCTCGAACACGTGGGTGCCGGCAAGGTGCTGATCACCAGCGATGCCGATGTGATTCGCGAAGCCGACCGCGTGGTGTTCCCCGGTGTGGGCGCGATTCGCGACTGCATGGCCGAGATTCGTCGCCTGGGCTTTGACAGCCTGGTGCGTGAAGTCAGCCAGGACCGTCCTTTCCTCGGTATCTGCGTGGGCATGCAAGCCCTGCTGGATCGCAGTGAAGAGAACAATGGCGTCGACTGCATCGGCCTGTTCCCCGGCGATGTGAAGTTCTTCGGCAAAGACCTGCACGAAGACGGCGCCCACTTGAAAGTCCCGCACATGGGCTGGAACGAAGTGCGCCAGACGCTGGATCACCCGTTGTGGCATGAGGTGCCGGACATGGCGCGCTTTTACTTCGTGCACAGCTACTACATCGCCGCCGGTAAAGCCGGCCAGGTGGCAGGCGGCGGGCATTACGGCGTCGACTTCGCCGCCGCGCTGGCCGAAGGCTCGCGTTTTGCCGTGCAGTTCCACCCGGAAAAAAGCCATACCCATGGCCTGCAACTGCTGCAGAACTTCGCCGCGTGGGATGGCCGCTGGTAATGGCCAGGAAGGCCAAAGCACCGATCTTGACCCTCACGCCCGAGCAGGAGCGTGAGGCCACCGACAAGATCAAGCGCTTCATGCAGGACCGTTTCGAGCTCACGCTGGGCTCGTTCGAAGTGGCCGAGATTCTTGAGCTGTTCACCCTTGAGGTGGCGCCGCACTATTACAACAGGGCGATTTTCGACACGCAGACGCTCCTTAAAGAAAGGTTCGAAAGCCTCGAAAGCGACTTGTGGTCGCTTGAGAAACCCTGATTTCCCAAGCATTGCTGAATATCGAATAAGGTTTGCCAGATGCTGATTATCCCCGCTATCGATCTCAAGGACGGCGCTTGCGTACGTCTGCGCCAGGGCCGCATGGAAGACTCCACCGTGTTCTCCGATGACCCGGTGAGCATGGCCGCCAAGTGGGTGGAAGGGGGCTGCCGTCGCCTGCATCTGGTGGACCTGAACGGCGCCTTCGAAGGCCAGCCGGTCAATGGTGAGGTGGTCACCGCCATCGCCAAACGCTACCCCAACCTGCCGATCCAGATCGGTGGCGGTATCCGTTCGCTGGAAACCATCGAGCACTACGTCAAGGCGGGCGTGAGCTACGTGATCATCGGCACCAAGGCCGTGAAAGACCCGGCCTTCGTCGCCGAGGCCTGCCGCGCGTTCCCCGGTAAGGTGATCGTCGGCCTGGATGCCAAGGACGGTTTCGTCGCCACCGACGGCTGGGCTGAAATCAGCACCGTGCAGGTGATCGACCTGGCCAAACAGTTCGAAGCCGACGGCGTCTCCGCCATCGTTTATACCGACATTGCCAAGGACGGCATGATGCAGGGCTGCAACGTGCCGTTTACCGCTGCGCTGGCCGCCGCGACGAAAATCCCGGTGATTGCTTCCGGCGGTATCCACAACCTGGGCGACATCAAGTCGCTGCTGGACGCCCGTGCGCCCGGCATCATCGGCGCCATCACCGGCCGTGCGATTTATGAGGGCACCCTGGATGTGTCCGAAGCTCAGGCCCTGTGTGATGGCTATGAGGCCAGCTTCAAGTTGTAAGCTGCAAGCTGCAAGTAAAAGCAGACCCGCTTCTACTTGCAGCTTGCAGCTCAAAGCTTGCAACTCTTATCGGAGATAAGCCCATGGCGCTGGCCAAACGCATCATCCCTTGCCTGGACGTCGACAACGGTCGCGTGGTCAAGGGTGTCAAGTTCGAGAACATCCGGGATGCCGGCGACCCGGTGGAAATCGCCCGTCGCTACGATGAGCAGGGTGCCGACGAGATTACCTTTCTCGACATCACCGCCAGCGTCGACGGCCGCGACACCACGCTGCATACCGTCGAGCGCATGGCCAGCCAGGTGTTCATCCCGCTGACCGTGGGCGGTGGCGTACGCACCGTGCAGGATATTCGCAACCTGCTCAACGCCGGTGCCGACAAGGTCTCGATCAACACCGCCGCAGTGTTCAATCCGGAGTTCGTCGGCGAGGCTGCGCAGCACTTCGGCTCGCAGTGCATTGTGGTCGCCATCGACGCCAAGAAAGTCTCGGGCCCCGGCGAAACCCCGCGCTGGGAGATCTTCACCCACGGCGGGCGCAAGCCGACCGGCCTGGACGCGGTGGAGTGGGCGATGAAGATGGAAGGCCTGGGTGCGGGCGAAATCCTGCTGACCAGCATGGACCAGGACGGCATGAAAAACGGCTTCGACCTGGGCGTGACCCGCGCCATCAGCGACGCGCTCGGCATCCCGGTGATCGCCTCCGGCGGCGTCGGCAACCTGCAGCACCTGGCCGATGGCGTGATCGAAGGCCACGCCAGCGCAGTGCTGGCGGCGAGCATTTTCCACTTCGGCGAATACACCGTTCCCGAGGCCAAGGCCTACATGGCCGCGCGCGGTATCGTGGTGCGCTAAACGCTGCTGGACAGCATGGCAGGCGCGCGGCACTCTCTGCGCTTGCCATGGATTCCGGTAGCCTACATGTTCAAACAACTCCTGCTTGCCACGTCCCTGCTGTTGGCTGGTGCGGCCCACGCCGACGAACCCTCTGACGCCGCGCTGGTGTTGCTGACGGAAAATTTTCCGCCCTACAACATGGCAAAAAACGGCAAGAACTTCGCCAGGGACGAGAACATCGAAGGCATCGCCGCAGATATCGTGCGCGAGACCTTCAAGCGTGCCGGCATTGCCTACAACCTCACCCTGCGGTTCCCCTGGGAGCGCATCTATAAACTCACCCTGGAAAAACCCGGCTACGGCGTTTTCGTGATGGCGCGCCTGCCCGAGCGTGAAGCGCTGTTCAAATGGGTCGGCCCCATCGGCCCGGATGATTGGGTGCTGCTGGCCAAGGCCGACAGCAGGATTGAGCTCAGCAGCCTCGAGCAGGCGCGCCGCTATAAAATCGGTGCCTACAAGGGCGATGCCATTGCCCAGACCCTGGACAGGCAAGGCCTAAAGCCGCTGGTTGTGCTGCGCGATCAGGACAATGCGCAACGACTCATGGACGGCCAGATCGACCTCTGGGCCACCGGCGATCCCGCCGGGCGTTATCTGGCGCGTCAGGTGGGCGTGACGGGGCTCAAGACCGTGTTGCGCTTCAATAGCGCTCAACTCTACCTCGCGTTGAACAAGAACGTGTCGGATGAACTGGTGGCGAAGCTTCAGGCCACGCTGGATCAATTGCGTAAAGACGGCGTGGTCGACGAGATCATGGCGCGCTACCTTTAACCTGCAGTCACCAGCTCCCACGACTGCAGCACGGCAATCAGCGGGACAAACACGGTCAAAAATGTGGGAGGCTCCGCCAAGTCTTCGACTTAGCGCTGTCGCGCAGCAAACTGGGGCCTCTGTGGCGAGCGGGCTTGCCCCGCGTTGGGGTGCGAAGCGCCCCCAATCAAGCAAAACGCGGTGTACCTGATACGGCTCAGCGCCTGGTTTTGGGGCTGCTGCGCAGCCCAACGCAGGACAAGCCTGCTCGCCACAGGGAATCTGCGCTTGACTGAACGGCATTGGGGCAAGCCCGCTCGCCACAGGAATGTGGCTGACTGAAACTTCAGGTTTTAAAATCAATACGTTATTTTGTGTTTGATAAGAGCTGGCTTGCCTGCGAAGGCGTCGGCCCGGTAAACATGGATGCTGACTGACGCACCGCTTTCGCAGGCCAGGCACACCGCCGCTCACATAGGGGTCTGCTCTTAACTGAATAGCATTAGGGCAATCCTGCTCCCACAGTGGTATGTCGCCATCTTGTCTAACGGTACTGGCCGTTCTTGCCATGGCCGCCCATGGCCTGATTGCTGCGCAGGCTGATCATCGATTTGATATCGATCCATTCGACGCCTTGTGCCTTGAGCCGGGGCAGTTCGCGCTCCAGCACCGCCAGGGTTTGTGGATAAGGGTGGCCGATCATCACCACCGATCCCTGCTTGTGCGCCAGCTTGATCGCGGTTTGCAGTTGGGTGGCGATGGCCGCTTCGGTGCGTTCGTCATCCAGAAACACATCCCGCGAGACACTGGCCAGGCCAATCTTCTGCGCCTCGGCGGCGGCAACGGTCTGCGCGCTGGTGCGGCTGTCGACAAAGAACTTGTGACGACGCTGCAGCTCGCCCATCAGCCAGGCCATCGCCTGCGGCTGGGCGGTCATGCGGCTGCCCATGTGATTGTTGATGCCAGCGGTGAAAGGCACGGCTTCGAAGGCGGCGTCCAGGCGCTTGCCGAGTTCTTCGATGGGCAATTCAGGGTGCCAGGCGAACGGGCCGGTGGCCGGGTCCATGGGCATGTGCAGGATCACGATCTTGCCGGCCTTGTGGGCTTCGCGGGCGAATTCGGCGGCGTGGGGCGTGTCGGGCATGATCGCGGTGGTGACCGGCCCGGGCAGGGCCAGCACACGCCGATCCCGTGGCAGGTTTTGCCCCAGGTCGTCGATGATCAGGGTCAGGTAGGCCTTTTGAGATTCGCCGGCAGGCGTCGCGTGGGCGACACCTGCCAGGCTGCACAGCACGGCGATAATCAGGGCAAGGCGCATATCAACGGTTGCGCGTGATGCTCAGGCCCTTGAGCAGGCTCAACGCCTGGGCCAACTGGTAGTCGTCGTCCTGTGGCATCGGCTTGGCTTTGGCGCCGCTGCCGGTAGGCTGGTCGGCGCCGCCGTTGCCATTGCCCAGGTGACCTTGCAGGTCGGCCTCCTTGTAATACTCGCTGTCGATCTCGTTGGTGATCTTGGCCTTGCGCACCTCAATGTCCGGCACGATGCCCTGGGCCTGGATCGAGCGCCCGTTCGGCGTGTAGTACAGCGCAGTGGTGATTTTCAGGGCGCGCTCGTTGTTCAGCGGCAACACGGTTTGCACCGAGCCCTTGCCGAAGCTGGTGGTGCCCATCAGCACGCCGCGCTTCTGGTCCTGCAGGGCACCGGCGACGATTTCCGAGGCCGAGGCGCTGCCGCCGTTGATCAGCACGGCCAGTGGCACGTTTTCGCTGAGGTCGTTACCGGTGGCCGAGAAACGCAGCTCGGAATTGGCGATGCGGCCCTTGGTGTAGACGATCAGGCCCTTGGTGATGAAGTGGTCGACCACTTCCACCGCCGATTGCAGCACGCCGCCCGGGTTGTTACGCAGGTCGAGCACGATGCCGTTGAGTTTCTTGCCGTTGTCCTTGCGCAGCTTGGCCAGGGCCTTGGCCACTTCGTCGCCGGTCTTGACCTGGAACTGAGTGATCCGGATGTAGCCGTAACCCGACTCCAGCAATTGGCTCTTCACGCTCTTGACCGTGATGGTCGCGCGGGCCAGGGTCACGTCAAACGGGTTGCCGCCGTCGCGCACCAGGGTCAGGGTGATTTTCTGGCCGAGCTTGCCGCGCATCTTGTCGACGGCTTCGGTCATGGTCTGGCCGCGGGTGGGCTGGCCGTTGATCTTGACGATCAAGTCGCCGGCCTGGATGCCGGCCTTGGACGCCGGGGTGTCGTCGATTGGCGAGACCACTTTGATCTGGCCGTCTTCAGCGCCCACCTCAATGCCCAGGCCACCGAACTCACCGCTGGTGCTTTCCTGCAGCTCGGCGAAATCTTCCGGACCAAGGTACGCAGAGTGCGGGTCGAGGTTGCTGAGCATGCCCTTGATGGCATTTTCCAGCAGGGTCTTGTCGTCTACCGGTTCGACATAGGCTGCCTTGATGCGGTCCATGACCTCGGCAAAGGTGCGCAGCTCGTCCAGCGGCAACGGCGCCTTGGTGGTCGCGGCAGAGGTCGCGGCTGTGGCGGCGGGTGCGGCCGCAGCGGCCTGATCGGCGAAAGCCAGCGGCGCGCCGGTCACCAGGGCGATCGTCAGGGCCAGCGAAGTGAGGCGGGACAAATGCAGCATGTCGAACGAACTCCTAATGTAGGTACGGCCCTATCCTTGGGAACGGCACCATTGTGCAGGGTCGCTCGGGCGGCCCTGCTGACGAATAGCGAAGTACAGCGCCGGGGTGTCCTGGCCACCACTGTTACCCACAGTGGAGATGGATTCACCGGCTTTTACAACATCACCTGCCGACTTGAGTAATGTCTGATTGTGGCCGTAAAGGCTCAAATAGCCATTGCCGTGGTCAAGAATCACCAGCAGGCCAGCGCCGCGCAGCCAATCGGCGAACACCACGCGCCCACCGTGAACGGCGTGGACCTGGCTGCCGGCAGCGGCGCTGATCATCACGCCATCCCACTTGGCGCGGGTGTCATCGCCACGGGTTTCACCAAAGCGTGCCAGTAATCGACCATCAACCGGCCATGGAAGTTTGCCGCGTGCTGAAGCAAAAGGGCCGCCGAACGACTCGCCGGTGCTGGAAACCAGCGGGCCGGGCGCTGCACGCGCCGGTTTACGCGGCGCTGGCGCGTCGGTGGTGGCCGCCTGTTCGGCCTCACGCTGGCGCTTTTTTTCGGCTTCCTGCTGGGCGATCAGCGCTTTTTGCCGCGCCTCTTCAGCCTCGCGAGCCTGGCGGGCCAGGGTTTCCTCGATGGTTTTGAGCACCTTGGCCAGGTCGGCCTGGTCCTGCACGCGGGCCTGCAACTTGGCGTCGCGGGCCTTGACGTCGTCGTTGAGCTTGGCAAGGGCCAGCTGGCGTTCCTTGCGTACCTTGTCGAGCTGGTCACGCTGGGTATCGAGTACGGTTTTCTGGTCGAGCAGCTGCGATTGCTGGTCGGCGATTTCCTGTTCGACATTGGCCAACTGGCGCAGGGTTTCGTTGAACCCTTTCAATTGCTCCAGCCGCGCTTTGCTCAGGTAATCGTAATAGGTCAGGGTGCGTGCGAATTTCTCGGGGTTCTGCTGATTGAGCAGCAGCTTGAGGTATTCCTGGCGGCCGCTCTGGTAAGCGGCGCGGGCCTGGATCGCAATCAGGCGTTGCTGTTCAACGCGTGCGCTCTGGAGTTTTTTTTTCTCAGCGTCGAGTCGCTCCAGTTCCGACTCGCTCTTCTTTAGTTCTTTTTGCAGCTCCTGGACTTGCTTCTCCAGCTTGCCCATCTCGGTTTCCGTACCGCGCAGGTCTTTCTGCACCCCGGATTTTTCTTCCTGGAGTTTGCCGAGCAGTTTTTTCAGCTCGGTAATATCCTGACGCGTAGCGTCCAACTGTTGTTGGGTTTGTGCGCGCTCATCGGCAAACGCCGGTTGGAGCAGGCAGACAAGAGCAAGGGTAATCAAGGCGCGAAGCATAGAGGCGGGCGACACCAGGGAAATGGACGGCCTAGTATGCCCGCCAAGCGCGGCAAAAAAAACGCCCAATTCGGGCTGGAAGGCAAGATAGGTTCCGAGTGGCGCCGGTATGGCAATAGGACATCTTCTAAACACTGGAGATCCAATGTGGGAGGGGGCTTGCTCCCGATGGCGGTGTGTCAGCTAAATATAGGCTGGCTGAGCCACTGCTATCGGGGGCAAGCCCCCTCCCACATTGTTTCGCGGCGCTTTTTAGATCAAACCAGGATCGAAGTCCCGGTCATCTCCACCGGCTTCTCCATCCCCATCAGCATCAGCATGGTCGGCGCCACATCTGCCAGTACGCCGCCGTGACGCACCTTGAAATCGCGCTTGCCCACATAGATGAACGGCACCGGCTCGGTGGTGTGGGCGGTGTGGGCTTGACCGGTGGATTCGTCGGACATCTGCTCGCAATTGCCGTGGTCGGCGGTGATCAGGGCTTCGCCGCCGACCTTTTCCAGCGCATCCACAATGCGACCCACGCACAGGTCCAGGCATTCCACGGCCTTGGTCGCCGCTTGCAGGTTGCCGCTGTGGCCGACCATGTCGCCGTTGGCATAGTTGACCACGATCACGTCATAACGCTGGTGCTCGATGGCATCGACGATTTTGTCGGTCACCTCAGGCGCGCTCATTTCCGGCTGCAGGTCGTAGGTGGCCACTTTTGGCGATGGGATCAGGATGCGTTCTTCGCCCGGGAATGGTTCTTCACGCCCACCGGAGAAAAAGAAAGTTACGTGGGCGTACTTCTCGGTCTCGGCGATGCGCAGCTGGGTCTTGCCATTTTTGGCCAGGTAATCGCCCAGCACGTTGTCCAGGCTGCTCGCGGCAAAGGCGGCGGGGGCCGGGATGCTGGCGGCGTATTGGGTCAGCCCCACGTACTGGACTTTGGGCTGGCGCGCGCGCTCGAACTCCTTGAAGCCATCTTCGACGAACACGCGGCTCAGCTCGCGGGCGCGGTCGGCGCGGAAGTTCATGAATACCACGGCGTCGCCGTCTTCGACCTTCACCGGCTCGCCGATGGTGGTGGCCTTGACGAACTCGTCGCTCTCGCCACGCGCATAGGCCGCTTCAAGACCTTGCTGGGCGGTGGCGGCATTGAATTCGGCCTGGCCGTCGACGATCAGGTTGTAGGCCTGGGCGACGCGGTCCCAGCGGTTGTCGCGGTCCATGGCGAAGTAGCGCCCGACCAGGCTGGCAATGCGGCCCTTGCCCAGGGCGGCGAAGGTGGCGTCCAGCAGTTCGATGGACGATTGCGCGCTTTTTGGCGGAGTGTCGCGGCCATCGAGGAAGGCGTGCAGGTAGATCTTCTCGGCGCCGCGCTTGAAGGCAAGCTCGGCCATGGCGACCAGGTGGTCCTGATGGCTGTGTACGCCGCCGTCGGACAGCAGGCCCATGAAGTGCACGGCCTTGCCGGCGGCCACTGCTTTATCGACCGCTGCGCAGATGGTCGGGTTCTCGAAGAACTCGCCGTCGCGGATCGCTTTGGTGACGCGCGTGAAGTCCTGGTATACCACTCGTCCGGCGCCGAGGTTCATGTGGCCCACTTCCGAGTTGCCCATCTGGCCGTCCGGCAGGCCCACGTCCATGCCCGATCCGGAGATCAGGCCGTTGGGCACAGTGGCGGTCAGGCGGTCCAGCACCGGCTTGCGCGCCGCGTATACCGCGTTGTCGTGGTGGCTTTCACTGTGTCCGAAGCCATCGAGAATTATCAGGACCAAAGGTTTAGGCGTGGTAGTCATAGATCCTCTCGCGGCGGTAATAAAGGAAGGCGTTTGAAAAGTGAGTGGCAGTTTAAAGCGAAGTTCAGACTGAGTCACCGCTTTACAGGGGTTGGCCCCCCCTGACGGCTGTGTATACTTACCGCCATTTTAACGCCCTGGAACCTCCTTGATGGTTGATCACCTGATTGCATTTGCCACTGCCCACTATCTGCTCGTGGGTGCTTTCGTCATCCTGCTGGCGCTGCTGATCGCTCACGAGATGAGCCGTGGTGGCCGCAGCTTGAGCACGTCGGAGCTGACCTCGCTGGTCAACAAGGACGAGGCCGTCGTGGTGGACATTCGCCCGGCCAAGGATTTCGCCGCCGGCCACATCGTCGGTGCTCTGAACATTCCTCAGGACAAGCTGATCGCGCGCCTGCCCGAGCTGGAAAAGCACAAGGCCAAGACCATCATTCTGGTCGATGCCCAGGGCCAGCACGCCGGCACCCACGCTCGCGAAATGCTCAAGCTTGGTTTCACCGCCGCCAAGCTGTCTGGCGGTATCGGCAGCTGGAAGGCCGATAACCTGCCGCTGGTGAAGTGATATGAGCCAGGTTGTCGTGTATTCCAGCGATTGGTGCCCTTACTGCATGCGGGCCAAGGCCTTGCTGGAGAAGAAGGGCGTTGCCTTCGAAGAGATCAAGGTCGACGGCAAACCCCAGGTGCGCGCCGAAATGGCCCAGAAGGCGGGGCGCACGTCCGTGCCGCAGATATGGATCGGCGCCAAGCACATCGGTGGTTGCGACGACCTGTTTGCCCTTGAGCGCGGCGGCAAGCTCGATGCGCTGCTCGCCTGACTCCCAACCCCTAACAGCCCCAAGATCAAGGACCTGCGATGACTGACCAACAGAACACCGAAGCAGCAGAAGCCCAAGGCCCACAATTTTCGCTGCAGCGCATCTACGTGCGTGACCTGTCGTTCGAAGCGCCGAAAAGCCCGGCCATCTTCCGTCAGGAATGGACCCCAAGCGTTGCGCTGGACCTGAACACCCGTCAAAAGGCGCTGGAAGGTGACTTCCATGAAGTCGTGCTGACCCTGTCGGTTACCGTCAAGAACGGTGAAGAAGTGGCCTTCATCGCCGAAGTGCAACAGGCCGGTATCTTCCTGATCCAGGGCCTGGACGAAGCGTCCATGAGCCACACCCTGGGCGCGTTCTGCCCGAACATCCTGTTCCCGTATGCCCGTGAGACCCTGGACAGCCTGGTTACCCGTGGCTCGTTCCCGGCGCTGATGCTGGCTCCGGTGAACTTCGATGCGCTGTACGCGCAAGAGCTGCAGCGCATGCAACAGGAAGGCACGTCGACCGTTCAATAAGTCGATGCTGTAAAAATGTGGGAGGGGGCTTGCCTCCGATTGCAGTGGGTCAGCTACAGATAAGCTGGCTGATCCACCGCTATCGGGGGCAAGCCCCCTCCCACATTTGTTATGTGTGTTATTTGAAACCGAGTTGGCGCCAGCCTTCGTACACGGCGACGGCTACGGTGTTGGACAGGTTCAGGCTGCGGCAGCCCTCGCGCATCGGCAGGCGCAGTCGATGACCCTCGGGCAGCGCGTCGAGCACCTCGGCCGGCAGGCCACGGCTTTCCGGGCCGAACAGGAACGCGTCGCCGTCGGCAAAACTGGCATCATGGAAGGGCCGCGAACCCTTGGTGGTGAACGCGAACAGCCGGGGGTGGCCCAGGCTTTCCAGGCAACTGGCAAGGTCGGCATGGCGCTTGAGCGTGGCGTACTCGTGGTAGTCCAGCCCGGCGCGGCGCAGGCGCTTGTCGTCCATGTCGAAGCCCAGAGGCTCGATCAAATGCAGGTGGCAGCCACTGTTGGCGCACAGCCTGATAACGTTGCCGGTATTCGGCGGAATTTCTGGTTGAAAAAGGATGACGTGAAACATGCACGGCTCCGAAGGCAAAGATGCGCTGCATTCTACCCCTGAAGACGATCCGAGGCCGAAGCTATTGCCGCGTGTGATCGGCTCTTTGGCCATTGTCGGCTTGATGGTGGGGTTGATGATTGGTCGCCTGACCATTCCGGACCCGGTGGAGCTGCTGCGGGTGGAGACTGTCGCTGATGGCGTCGTGGTGTGGTTCAACCGCGAACCCAAGCTGCATGGCGAACACATCGACGGCACCGTGGCACTGCTGTTCGGCGCGCAGGGCAAGTCTGCCGGAGGGCAATTGCAGGTCAATGAAAGTCTGGTGAACTGGCGCGTGCGCAAGACCGATGGTGGCCTGCTGCTGAACCTTGTGTCAGCTCGGCCGTTGCGCGGGGAGTGGAAGGGCGAGTCGTTCGACGACCGCTGGCGGTTGGAGGTCCATCTCCAGGAGCAATAAAAGAGGGAGTTCCCGGCCTGCCTGTACCAGGGCTCCCAAAACGGGGTGAAGCCAGAGGCTTCGGTGTTAAAGAGGGGATTCTCGGCCTGCCTGTACCAAGGTCCCCGAAACTGGGTTGTACAAGGGTTACTGCAGGGCGCGTGCCAGAGTTTGCATGGTTTGCTAAAAACGTTTGCCATAAAGCGCAAAGCCCCGGAATACGGGGCTTTGGTGTTTTCAGCTTTAAACTTTTTTCAATGGGTCTGGTTTTTGGGCGCGGTGTTCATGCCCGATGCCGGTTCATGGTGCATTGAAGCGGTGCACGTTCCGAATGTGTATGCAGATCCAAATGTGGGAGGGGGCTTGCTCCCGATTGCGGTGTGTCAGCTAAAGATAAGCTGACAGAAACACTGCCATCGGGAGCAAGCCCCCTCCCACACTTGAACGGTGATGGATGCTGAAAAGTATCAGGCGTCATCGCCCTCGTCGTCGTCTCCACCGTCCACCTTCATGCCCAGTTCCTTGATCTTGCGCGTCAGGGTATTGCGTCCCCAACCCAGCAACACCGCCGCGTCGCGACGACGCCCAGCCGTATGCTTGAGCGCGGTTTCGATCATGATCCGCTCGAACGCCGGCACTGCACTGTCCAACAGGTTCGACTGGCCGCGTGCCAGCGCCTGGTCGGCCCATTGGCGCAGGGCCTGTTCCCAGTTGGTCACCGGGGCCGAATCCTGCGGCAGGCTCAGCAGTTCCGGCGGCAGGTCGCTGATATGCACTTCGCGCCCGGACGCCATCACCGTGATCCAGCGGCAGGTGTTTTCCAGCTGGCGCACGTTGCCCGGCCACGGCAGGTTCTTGAGGTATTCCTCGGTCTCGGTTTTCAGCAACTTCGGCTCAACCGCCAGCTCAAGGGCAGCGCGGCTGAGGAAGTGGCGCGCGAGGGTGGGGATGTCTTCGCGACGGTCCGACATGCGCGGAATATGGATGCGGATCACATTGAGGCGGTGGAACAAGTCCTCACGGAATTTGCCCGCATGCACCAGGGTTTCCAGGTTCTGGTGGGTCGCAGCGATGATGCGCACATCCACCTTGACCGGCGTGTGTCCGCCAACCCGGTAGAACTCGCCGTCCGCCAGTACGCGCAGCAGGCGGGTCTGGGTATCGGCCGGCATGTCGCCGATCTCATCGAGGAACAGCGTACCGCCGTCAGCCTGTTCGAAGCGTCCGCGACGCAAGTTGGCCGCGCCGGTGAACGCGCCTTTCTCGTGGCCGAACAGTTCGGATTCCATCAGGTCCTTGGGAATGGCGGCCATGTTCAATGCAATGAACGGCGACGCTGCTCGTGGGCTGTGACGGTGCAGGGCGTGGGCCACCAGTTCCTTGCCGGTGCCCGACTCGCCGTTGATCAGCACGGTGATGTTGGAATGGCTCAAGCGGCCGATGGCGCGAAACACTTCCTGCATCGCTGGCGCTTCGCCGATGATTTCCGGGGTGCGGGTCAGGGCCGGTGGCGCTTCCTGATTCTGCTGTTCCTGGGCGTGCTGGTTGGCGCGTTTGACCAGCGCCACCGCCTCGTCCACGTCGAACGGCTTGGGCAGGTATTCAAAAGCCCCGCCCTGATAGGAGGCGACAGCGCTGTCCAGGTCCGAATGCGCGGTCATGATGATCACCGGCAGGCGCGGGTGCTGCTCACGAATCCGCGCCAGCAGGTCCAGGCCACTGGCGCCGGGCATGCGGATGTCGGAGATGATCACGTCGGGCTGCTGACGCGCCAGGCGGCTCATGACGCCGTCGGCGCTGTCGAAGCTCTGGGTGGTCATGCCTTCCTGTTGCAGGGCTTTCTCCAGGACCCAGCGGATAGAACGGTCGTCATCGACGATCCAGACAGTTTCACTACGGCTCATGTCGATGGGGCTCCTTGTTCCAGTGGCAGAAAGATCGAGAACGTGGTGTGGCCGGGATGGCTCTCACATTCGATCAGGCCCTGATGCTGGCTGATGATGTTCTGGGTAATGGCCAGGCCCAGTCCGGTACCGTCCGGACGGCCGCTGACCATGGGAAAGAAAATGGTGTCCTGCAGGTCCGCAGGAATGCCCGGGCCGTTGTCGATGATCTCGACCTTGGTGACCAGGCGATGGCGTATGTGGCCAATGGTGAACTGGCGCAACGCGCGGGTGCGCAGGCTGATGCGGCCCAGGCGCAACTCGTTCTGGCTGCTGATGGCCTGCATGGCATTGCGCACGATATTGAGTACCGCCTGGATCATCTGTTCGCGGTCGATCAATACGTCGGGAATGCTCGGGTCGTAGTCGCGCACCAGCGTGATGCAGCCCTGGCTTTCGGCCTCGACCAGTTGGCAGACGCGTTCGAGCACTTCGTGCACGTTGGTCATCGCCAGGGACGGCAGCTTGTTGGAACCGAGCATGCGGTCCACCAGATTGCGCAGGCGGTCGGCCTCTTCAATGATGACGTTGGTGTAGTCCTTGAGATGCTCCTCGGGCAGCTCGCGCGCGAGCAACTGCGCTGCGCCGCGAATACCGCCGAGGGGGTTCTTGATCTCATGGGCCAGGCCGCGCACCAGCATCTTGCTGGTTTCCTGCTTGGACAGTTGGGCTTCTTCCTTGGTGATGCGCAGCAAGCGATCACGCGGGTGCACTTCCAGCAGCAGCAGAGTGGCGCCGTTGCTCAGGATGGGGGTTACGGCGTAGTCGACGGTCAGCGTCTGGCCGGTGAGGGCGGTGAGCATCGCTTCGCGCTTGGTAAACGGGTGTGCCTGCTCGACCGCCTGGCGCAACGAGCTCAGGGCTTCGGCGGACTCGGTGAACAATTCGCTGATGAACTGCCCATGGCTGCGCTGGCCGCTGATGGCCAGGAGCATCTCCGCCGCGGGGTTCATGTACTCAAGGCGCAAGTCGGCATTGAGCAGGATGGTCGCGGTGGTCAGGTTGTCGAGTAACAAACGGTGCAGTGCATCGCTGATGGTCATCAGGACCTCTTTTGGAGCAAGGCGCAGGCTTGAGGCACACGCTGATACAAGGAAAATGCAAAAACCAAACCAAGGCTCCGAAAAGAAGCGCGCAGGCCCTGAAATAGGGGGTTCAGGCGCGAAACTGTGGCGTTCTGCCAGCTTGAACGGGAAGTTTCGAACCAAAATGGGGTCGGCGAATGGGTAGGGTGCAAACTGTCGCACTAATATAGTGCGATTTTGTGAAGGTTGTTCAGGAAGGTGTCAGAGAGGGTCCTGAATGCATACAGTCCAATGTGGGAGGGGCAAGCCCCCTCCCACATTTTTAATCGGTTTACAGGCCTAGCCTTTGTAGATGCACAACTCGGCCGTGGCGCGGATCATCGCCAACTGGCGCAGCGGGTCGTTGAGCGGTTCATGCACGGCTTCGGCCAGCCATTGCGGGCACTGCGGATCCGTGCGCTGAGGGGTGAAATCAGCCAGTTGCTTGAGCAGGCTCTTTTGCAGCTCATCCAATTGCGGGCGGATTTGCTTGACCAGGTCAGGGCGCGGATCGTCGGGCGCCTTGCCCTGGAACTGCCAGTCGGACAAGTGGGTGTACTGCACCAGTTTGTTCGCTTCGATCTGTGCCGAGAAGAACTGCTCGGCGGCGGCAGGGTCGAGCTTGTAGCTCGGTGCCTGGGCGACAACGCTGGCGATCACTTCCTGCTCGCGCTTCCTGTCTTCCACAGGCTTGTGGCTGTCCCACTTGCTCAGGGCCACCTGGTCGGCGATCTCCAGACGCTCGGCGATGCTGTTGAGCAGCGGCTCAAGGGTGGGCGGCGCGGCACTGGCGGTGGCGCTGGCAAACATCAAGGCAAACAAAAAACGTACTTTCAAAGGTGATCTCCTTGTGGGAGGGGGCCTGCTCCCGATGGCGGTGGGTCAGGTTATACAGGTATTGCCTGACACTCTGCCATCGGGGTATGCCCCGTCCCGCATTCTTCATGCTCAGGCAAAAAAAAGACCTCCGAAGGAGGTCTTTTTTCATCACGCCGCCTTAGGCGGCGCTACCGGATCAGCAGCTGTAGTACAGCTCGTATTCCAGTGGGTGTACGAAGGTGCGCACCTTGATTTCTTCAGCGCTCTTGAGCTCGATGTAGGCATCGATGAAGTCGTCGCTGAACACGCCGCCTTTGGTCAGGAACGAACGGCCCTTGTCCAGCTCTTCCAGGGCCTCTTTCAGGCTGCCGCACACTTGCGGGATTTCCTTGGCCTCTTCAGGCGGCAGGTCGTACAGGTTTTTGTCGGCGGCGTCGCCAGGGTGGATCTTGTTCTGGATGCCGTCCAGGCCAGCCATGACCAGCGCAGCGAAGGCCAGGTACGGGTTGGCTGCCGGATCCGGGAAACGTGCTTCGATACGGCGAGCGCGCGGGCTGGACACGTAAGGAATACGGATCGAGGCCGAACGGTTACGGGCCGAGTAGGCCAGCATCACCGGCGCTTCGAAACCTGGGACCAGACGCTTGTAGGAGTTGGTCGACGGGTTGGTGAAGCCGTTCAGGGCCTTGCCGTGCTTGATGATGCCGCCGATGAAGTACAGGGCGGTATCGGACAGGCCGGCATAGCCTTCGCCGGCGAAGGTGTTCTTGCCATCTTTGGCGATGGACAGGTGAACGTGCATGCCCGAACCGTTATCGCCGTACAGAGGCTTTGGCATGAAGGTCGCGGTACGGCCGTAGGCAACGGCGGTGTTGTGTACGCAGTATTTCAGGGTCTGAACTTCGTCAGCCTTGGCTACCAGGGTGTTGAACTTCACACCGATTTCGTTCTGGCCGGCAGTGGCCACTTCGTGGTGATGCACTTCGATGACCAGGCCCATGTCTTCCATGGCGTTGCACATGGAGGTACGGATTTCGTGGTCGTGGTCGAACGGTGGCACCGGGAAGTAGCCGCCTTTGATGCCTGGACGGTGGCCATGGTTGCCGCCTTCCACGTCCTGGTCGGACATCCAGGAGCCTTGCTCGGAGTAGATTTTGAACATGGAGCCGGAGATGTCGGACTTGAACTTCACTTGGTCGAAGATGAAGAACTCTGGCTCCGGGCCCACGAATACGGTGTCACCGATACCGGTCGACTTCAGGTATTCCTCGGCACGCTTGGCGATCGCACGTGGGTCGCGGTCGTAGCCTTGCATGGTCGAAGGCTCGATCACGTCGCATACCAGGATCAGGGTAGGCTCTTCGGTGAACGGGTCGAGGACGGCAGTGCTGTCGTCCGGCATCAGGATCATGTCGGAAGCTTCGATGCCTTTCCAGCCAGCAATGGAGGAACCGTCGAACATTTTGCCTTCTTCGAAGAAAGCATCATCCAGCGCGTCGCGAGCCGGCATGGTCACGTGGTGCTGAGTGCCTTTTGTGTCCGTGAAGCGCAGATCAATCCATTTAACGTCATGATCTTTGATGAGTTGAACCGACTTCGACATGGTGTCCTCCGGGTGGCTTCGGGCTGGGGTAGTGGAGTTAGCCCTTAGAATGTGGGTGATGCCGGCGCGGATAGTCCGCCATGGCAACCTGCCTCACAAGAGAGCAAATTGCATGCCAGTGCGCCAACATGGGTTTTGTGCTCCAAATGCGACCCTATAAAGGTGCATAACGACAAATGGCAAAAAGATGCGCACTGCAATGTAGCGTTGCCCGATGAAAATGCACGCATTTAGTGCGTGGCAAGTGCGGTGCATATTAACTGGTTAAACCTTGAGCGATTTCCGCTATAATCCGCGCCCCCCTTTTTCAGCAGGCCCGGCACGCGCTGTTTCCATGAAATTAATCGTAAAAGTCTTCCCTGAAATCACCATCAAGAGCCGACCGGTACGGATGCGTTTCATCCGTCAGTTGGCCAAGAACATCCGTGCCGTGCTCCGCGATCTGGACCCGGCTGTGGTGGTCAACGGTGTGTGGGACAACCTCGAGCTGGAAACCCGCCTGACCGACGCCAAAGCCCTGAAGGACATGACCGAGCGCCTGAGCTGCATGCCGGGCATCGCGCATTTCCTGCAGGTGGACGAGTACCCGCTGGGCGACTTCGATGACATCACCGAGAAGTGCAAACTGCACTTTGGCGATGAGCTGGAAGGCAGGATTTTTTCGGTACGCTGCAAGCGCGCCGGCAAACATCCGTTCAGCTCCATGGATGTGGAGAAATACGTCGGCAGCAAGCTGCGTCGCGAGTGCGGCGCGGCCGGAATCTCCCTCAAAGCGCCGCAAATTGAAGTGCGCATGGAGATTCGCGACCAACGGTTGTTTGTGATCCACAGCCAGCACAACAGCATCGGCGGCTACCCGCTGGGCGCCCTGGAACAGACCCTGGTGCTCATGTCCGGTGGTTTCGACTCCACGGTGGCGGCCTACCAGATCATGCGCCGCGGCCTGATGAGCCACTTCTGCTTCTTTAACCTGGGCGGGCGTGCACACGAATTGGGCGTGATGGAAGTCGCGCACTTTATCTGGAAGAAGTACGGCAGCTCCCAGCGCGTGCTGTTTGTGAGCGTGCCGTTTGAGGAAGTGCTGGGCGAAATTCTCGCTAAAGTCGATAACAGTCATATGGGCGTGGTTTTGAAGCGTATGATGTTGCGCGCTGCGTCCCGCATTGCCGATCAGTTGCAGATCGACGCGCTGGTGACCGGCGAAGCGATCTCCCAGGTGGCCAGCCAGACGCTGCCCAACCTGTCGCTGATCGACTGCGTGACCGAGAAGCTGGTGTTGCGCCCGCTGATCGCCAGCCACAAGCAGGACATCATCGACCTGGCCGAAGAAATCGGCACCGCCGATTTCGCCAAGCATATGCCGGAATACTGCGGGGTCATCTCGGTGAACCCCAAGACCCACGCCAAGCGCAACCGCGTGGAGTATGAAGAACAACAGTTTGATATGGCGGTTCTGGAGCGTGCGCTCGAGAACGCCAAACTGGTCCCGATCGATCGCGTGATCGACGAGTTGGGCCAGGATGTGCAGATCGAAGAAGTCAGCGAAGCCCTGGCCGGTCAGATCGTCGTCGATATCCGTCACCCGGATGCCGCCGAGGATGAGCCGCTGGAAATCGCCGGCATCGACGTACAAACGCTGCCGTTCTATGCATTGAACGCGCGTTTCAAGGAACTGGATAACAGCCGTCAGTACCTGCTGTATTGCGACAAAGGCGTGATGAGTCGCCTGCATGCCCACCATTTGCTCAGTGAGGGGCATGCCAATGTGCGCGTTTATCGACCGAGCTAAGAGCCCGGGGCTGTTTGCCTGTGGCCTGCGTCACCGGCCCCCCGACTCTGCCGTCAAGCTGTAACGGCAAGGCCTGACTCTACTGTTAATCGCTGCCACGACCTGTCAGCACACCGAATCCTCTGATCGAGATACACAAGTGATCGAAAATCTACGTAACATCGCCATCATTGCTCACGTTGACCACGGTAAAACCACCCTGGTAGACAAACTCCTGCGTCAATCCGGCACCCTGGAGCGCAACGAGCTCAACGACGAGCGCGTGATGGACTCCAACGACCAGGAAAAAGAGCGCGGTATTACCATCCTGGCGAAAAACACCGCAATCAACTGGAACGGCTACCACATCAACATCGTGGACACCCCGGGCCACGCCGACTTCGGCGGCGAAGTAGAACGCGTAATGTCGATGGTCGACTCCGTGCTGCTGCTGGTTGACGCTCAAGACGGCCCTATGCCGCAAACCCGTTTCGTGACCAAGAAGGCGTTCGAAGCCGGCCTGCGTCCGATCGTGTGCATCAACAAGGTTGACCGTCCAGGCGCGCGTCCGGACTGGGTTCTGGACCAGATCTTCGACCTGTTCGACAACCTGGGCGCCACCGAAGAACAGCTCGATTTCCAGGTGATCTACGCCTCGGCCCTGAACGGTATTGCTGGTCTTGACCACACCGACATGGCTGAAGACATGACCCCGCTGTACCAGTCGATCGTCGACAACGTACCGCCGCCGAAAGTTGACCGTGAAGGTCCGTTCCAGATGCAAATCTCGGCACTGGACTACAACAGCTTCCTGGGTGTTATCGGCGTTGGCCGTATTGCCCGTGGCAGCGTCAAGCCGAACACCCCGGTTGTGGCTATCGGCGCCGACGGCAAGAAGCGTAATGGTCGTATCCTGAAGCTGATGGGCCACCACGGTCTGCACCGCATCGACGTTGAAGAAGCATTTGCCGGCGACATCGTGTGCGTCAGCGGCATGGACTCGCTGTTCATCTCCGACACCCTGTGCCAGCCGGACACTGTCGAGGCGATGAAGCCTCTGACCGTTGACGAGCCAACCGTTTCGATGACCTTCCAGGTGAACGACTCGCCGTTCTGCGGCAAGGAAGGCAAGTTCGTGACCTCCCGTAACATCAAGGAGCGTCTGGACAAAGAGCTGCTGTACAACGTTGCACTGCGCGTTGAAGAAGGCGACTCGGCTGACAAGTTCAAAGTCTCCGGCCGTGGTGAGCTGCACCTCTCGGTACTGATCGAAACCATGCGTCGCGAAGGCTTCGAAATGGGTGTTGGTCGTCCGGAAGTGATCATCCGTCAGGTTGACGGCGTGAAGCAGGAACCGTTCGAAAACGTCACCATCGACACCCCTGAAGAATCCCAGGGCAAGGTCATGGAAGAGATGGGCCTGCGTAAGGGCGACCTGACCAACATGGTGCCGGATGGCAAAGGCCGTGTACGTCTGGAATACAACATCCCTGCTCGTGGTCTGATCGGTTTCCGTAACCAGTTCCTGACCCTGACCAACGGCGCTGGCATCCTGACCTCGATCTTCGATCGCTACGACACCATGAAGTCCGGCGACATGTCCGGTCGTCAGAACGGTGTTCTGGTATCGGTAGAAACCGGCAAGGCGCTGACCTACTCCCTGGAAACCCTCCAGGCGCGTGGCAAGCTGTTCGTTGAACACGGTCAAGAGATCTACAACGGTCAGATCGTTGGTCTGAACAGCCGTGACAACGACATGGGCGTCAACCCAACCAAAGGCAAGAAGCTCGACAACATGCGTGCTTCGGGCAAAGACGAAACCATCGCTCTGGTCCCACCTGTTCGCTTCACCCTGGAACAGGCCCTGGAATTCATCCAGGACGACGAGCTGTGCGAAGTGACGCCTAAGTCGATCCGCCTGCGTAAAAAGATCCTGGACGAAGGCGAGCGTACCCGCGCTGCCAAGAAATCCAAGAACTGAGTTAACTCAGGCTGAATAAAAACGCCCCCGGTCGAAAGGCCGGGGGCGTTTTTTTATGCCTGCAGTTTTGGTGGTGGCCGTACTGGCCTCATCGGGGGCAAGCCTCTTCCCACCTTTGAATGTGTTCACAGATCAAAATGTGGGAGGGGGCTTGCCCCCGATAGGGCCCTCAACAGCCCCACAAAACCCGAATCAGAACTTATCGAGGGTCTTGAACTTGGTCTCGCGCACCACTTCCTTCGGCTTGTACGCGCAGTACCCCGGCCGCGGGCCGATTTTCGGGTGGTTGCGGCAGGTATCCGGGCGCTTGTCATAAATAGTGCAGAAGCGCGTCTTACGATCCAGGTACAGGCAATCGTTGTTGCTCATGCGCTGCAGGGTAAAGATCTCGGATTTGTTGTTGTAGCGCTCCACGATGCCTTCCTTCTGCAACCGCTTGGCGATGTTCTTCGGCGGGTCACCGCGCTCGAATTCGTCGACGATGCCAATGCGGATCAGGTCCTTGATCTTCACCTCGACCGGCAGCGTGCAGCAGCTGGACACGCAGCCGCCGCACATGTGGGCGGAATATTTCTGCCAGGTTTCCAGACGGTCGAGTTCCGCGGCGGCGATCAGTTGAGGCTTCATCAGGGTTCCAGGGTGGGGCGGTAGCAGGGCGCGCGATCATACCGGGATTGGTGGTTTTTTGAACAATATTTTGCGGATTTCAGCCAAAAGGCACGCCTGAGCCAAAAGCGGGCACGGCGCCTGCATCAAATTCACCAAACCGTTAATGAGTTAAAAAACTGACGAACCGCAGCCGCTACCGTCTGTCAGACGGTCTAGGCTCTAGCAACTCCTTCTATCTCGCCCGAGGTCGCAATTGATGTCTCAGGAACCACTTGCACGAGAAGCAGAGGTAGCCGCATTTCGCGATGCCGTCTTGACCAAACTCACTTACGCGGTGGGCAAGGACCCGGATCACGCCTTCGACCACGACTGGTTCGAAGCCATTGCCCTGGCCGCCCGCGACCAGATGGTCGACCACTGGATGGACCACACGCGGCGTATTTACCGCAAAGGCCAGAAGCGGGTGTATTACCTCTCGCTGGAATTTCTTATTGGCCGCTTGCTCTACGACAGCTTGAGCAATCTGGGCGTGCTGGAGATCGCGCGCGACGCACTGGCTGAGCTGGGCGTCGACCTTGAGCGCATTCGTCTGCTGGAGCCCGATGCGGCGCTCGGCAACGGTGGCCTGGGGCGTCTGGCCGCGTGCTTCATGGAAAGCATGTCCACCCTCGGCATCGCCGGGCATGGTTACGGCATCCGCTACGAGCACGGCTTGTTCCGCCAGGCGATTGTCGATGGCTGGCAACAGGAGCAGACCGAACGCTGGCTGGATTTCGGCAACCCATGGGAATTCGAACGCGCCGAAGTGATTTACCCGATTGGTTTTGGCGGCAGCGTCGAAACCCTGCCGGATGCGTCCGGCAAGATGATCCAGGTGTGGACGCCCGGCGAAACCGTGCGCGCGGTTGCCTACGACACGCCGGTGGTCGGCTGGCGCGGTGCCAGCGTCAATACCCTGCGCCTGTGGCGTGCGCGCGCCGTTGAGGACTTGCACCTGGAGCGCTTCAACGCCGGTGACCACCTGGGCGCCGTCGCCGAAGTGGCCCGCGCCGAAAGTATTTCCCGCGTGCTTTACCCGGCCGACAGCACCGAAGCCGGGCAGGAACTGCGCCTGCGCCAGGAGTACTTCTTCGTCTCCGCTTCGTTGCAGGATCTGCTGCGCCGCCACAAGAACATGCACGGCTCGGTACTGAGCCTGGGCGAACACGCCGCGATCCAGCTCAACGACACTCACCCGTCCATCGCCGTGGCCGAACTGATGCGTCAACTGGTGGACCTGCACGACATTCCCTGGGAAGCCGCGTGGGACGTGACCGTCGAAACGCTGTCCTACACCAACCACACCCTGCTGCCTGAAGCCCTGGAAACCTGGCCGGTCGGCTTGATGGAGCGCATGTTGCCCCGGCACATGCAGATCATCTACCTGATCAATGCCCAGCACATCGACTCGCTGCGCGCCAAAGGCATCCACGATTTCGACGTGCTGCGCGCCGTTTCGCTGATCGAAGAAGACAACGGCCGCCGCGTGCGCATGGGCAACCTGGCGTTCCTCGGTTCCCACAGCGTCAACGGCGTATCCGGCCTGCACACCCAGTTGATGCGCAGCACCGTGTTCTCCGAACTGCACAAGCTCTACCCGGAACGCATCAACAACAAAACCAACGGCATTACCTTCCGCCGCTGGCTGTACCAGGCCAACCCCAAGCTCACGCAGATGCTGGTGGAAGCGCTGGGGCCGGACATTCTCGACACCATGGAAACCCGCCTGACGGAGCTTGAAACCTTCGCCGAGAAACAGGCCTTCCGCAAAGCCTTCGCCGACCAGCGCCTGCACAGCAAGCGTGCGCTGGCCGAGATCATCCATGAGCGCCTGGGCATTTCGGTCAACCCGGCGGCGATGTTCGACGTACAGGTCAAGCGTATCCACGAGTACAAGCGCCAACTGCTGAACCTGCTGCACACCGTGGCGCTGTACCAGGCGATCCGTGCCGAGCCGGGCACCGACTGGGTGCCGCGGGTGAAGATCTTCGCGGGCAAGGCGGCGGCGAGCTATCACCAGGCCAAGCTGATCATCAAGCTGACCAACGACATCGCGCGCACCGTGAACAACGACCCGACCGTACGTGGTCTGCTCAAGGTGGTGTTCCTGCCCAACTACAATGTGAGCCTGGCAGAAAGCATCATCCCGGCGGCGGACTTGTCGGAGCAGATTTCCACCGCCGGCTTCGAGGCCTCGGGCACCAGCAACATGAAGTTCGGCCTCAACGGTGCGCTCACCATCGGCACCATGGATGGCGCGAATGTGGAGATGCACGAGCAGGTCGGCGCCGAGCACATGTTCATCTTCGGCCTCAGCGCGCAGCAGGTGGAAGCCCGCAAGCACGCCGGTGAATTCAGCGCCGGGCCGGACATTGCTGCGTCCCATCGTCTCAACGACGTGCTGCAGGCCATCCGCGGCGGGGTGTTCTCGCCGGATGATCCGGGCCGCTACGTGGGCCTGATCGACGGGCTGATCGACTACGACCGCTTCCTGGTGTGCGCCGACTTCGATTCCTACTGGGACGCCCAGGCACGGGTCGAAGCGCATTGGCACGACTCCAAGGCGTGGTGGCGTTCGGCGGTGCTCAACACCGCGCGCATGGGCTGGTTCAGCTCGGACCGCACGATCCGCGAGTACGCCACCGAAATCTGGAAAGCGCTCGACTAAACGCTGCAATGCACAGTGCGGGAGGGGGCTTGCTCCCTCCCGCATTGGATCTGTTGCCAGACCATGAACTCTATTGCGCTTAAATCCTCTGATGAGAGGATTTAAGCCCCGACTCGCGCTAAACTGCGCGGGTTTTCAGCCCCCCATTGTCCGGAGCCTTACATGTCCCGCGTTACCTTGAGTCGCTATTTGATCGAGCAGACCCGCAGCAATAACACGCCTGCCGATCTGCGCTTCCTTATCGAAGTGGTGGCGCGTGCCTGCAAGGAAATCAGCCACGCCGTGTCCAAAGGCGCATTGGGGGGTGTCCTGGGCAGCATGGGCACTGAAAACGTGCAGGGCGAAGTGCAGAAGAAGCTCGACGTGATCTCCAACGAGATCCTGCTCGAAGCCAACGAATGGGGCGGTCACCTGGCCGGCATGGCGTCCGAGGAAATGGACAATGCCTACCAGATTCCGGGCAAATACCCGAAGGGCGCCTATCTGCTGGTATTCGACCCATTGGACGGCTCGTCCAACATCGACATCAACGCACCGGTCGGCACCATCTTCTCGGTACTGCGTTGCCCCAACGAATACCTGAGCCAGAACGAAGCGCTGAACGAAAAGGCCTTTCTGCAGCCAGGCACCGAGCAGGTGGCTGCCGGCTACGCGATCTACGGCCCGCAGACCATGCTGGTGCTGACCCTGGGCGACGGCGTAAAAGGCTTCACCCTGGACCGCGAAATGGGCAGCTTCGTACTCACCCACGAAGACATCACCATTCCTGCGTCCACCCAGGAGTTTGCGATCAACATGTCCAACCAGCGTCACTGGGAAGAGCCGGTGACCCGCTATGTTGGCGAGCTGATGGCTGGCGAAGAAGGCCCGCTGAAGAAAAACTTCAACATGCGCTGGGTGGCTGCGATGGTGGCCGACGTGCACCGTATCCTCACCCGTGGTGGCTTGTTCATGTACCCACGCGACAGCCGCGAGCCTTCCAAACCGGGCAAGTTGCGCCTGATGTACGAAGCCAACCCGATGTCGTTCCTGGTTGAGCAGGCTGGCGGCGCGTCCACCGACGGTCACCAGCGCATCCTCGACATCCAGCCTGAAGGCCTGCACCAGCGTGTGGCGGTGTTCCTGGGTTCGAAGGAAGAAGTTGAGCGCGTGACGTCGTATCACAAGAAGTAAGCGCGTGCGATAAACAATCCGCCGTGTTGTGAGGCGGATCACCGTTGAAGAAGCCCCGAAACGTTTCAGCGTTTTCGGGGCTTTTTTTGTTTTTGCGCGTCGGGAACCAGACCCCCCTTTTCCCTTCTAAGGTTCTGGCAGATACCCACGCTGCTTCGCCCTTCCAGGAGTTTATCCATGTCGTTACGTCGTCTCGCCTTGCTGACTTTTTGCGTGCTGCTGGCCGCTTGCAGCAAGGTCAATCAAGAGAATTACGCAAAGTTGTCGGCCGGGATGCCCAAGGCTGAGGTGGAGTCGTTGCTGGGCACGCCGACTGACTGTTCCGGCGCACTGGGCATGTCCAGCTGCACCTGGGGCGATAAAAACAGTTTTATCAGCGTTCAATATGCCGGTGACAAGGTTGTGTTGTTTTCCGGGCAAGGCCTGAAGTAAACCGGGGCGCAAGCCTGCGGGAGAAGAAGAATGATGCGTTTTGTTTTGTTCCTTTGCGCCAGCCTGTTTTTGGCAGGCTGCGCCAGCCATTCTGGCGATGATCTGCAACCCAAGACCGCGAGCAACGTCAACCTCAAACGTTACCAGGGCACCTGGTACGAGTTGGCTCGATTGCCGATGTACTTCCAGCGCAACTGCGCGCAGTCGGAAGCCCGCTACAACCTGCTGCCGGATGGCGACATGTCGGTGTTCAATCGCTGCCTGACCACCGAGTGGAAGTGGGAAGAAGCCAAGGGCACCGCCACACCGCAAGTGCCGGGCAAGACCGACAAGCTCTGGGTGGAATTCAATAACTGGTTTACTGCGCTGCTGCCGGGCGTTGCCAAGGGCGACTACTGGGTGTTGTACGTCAGCGATGACTATAAGACCGCCATCGTGGGCAGCCCCAGCCGTCGCTACATGTGGATTCTGTCGCGTACACCAACGGTGAGCGCTGAAACTCGTGAAGACCTGCTCAGCAGGGCGCGGCAACAGGGCTATGACACCACGCGCCTGATCTTCCGCACCTCGGACAAGCAGATGGCCAAGACCTCGCAATAACCTCGACAACGCCCTGAACCGAATGTGGGAGGAAACTTGTTTCCGATAGCCGTGCATCAGTCGCTATATTCATGACTGACATGCCGCAATCGGGAGCAAGCCCCCTCCCACATTTTTTATCCGAGTAGAGTCCTCAACACCTGCGTGAAGGCCCTCGCGCTTTCCTCTTCGTCGGCATGATGCCCCTCGCGCACCACCCATTTGCCGTTCACCAGCACATCACGCACCTGCCGATCTCCTCCGGCGAACAGCCAGCGATTGAGAATCCCATCTCCGCTCGCCGTGGCCAGGTACGGATCATTACCGTCAAGCACGATCCAGTCCGCCCGCTTGCCCACTTCCAATCGACCCACCGGTTGCCCCAGCGCCTGGGCCCCACCGTCCAGCGCCGCATCAAACAGCGTGCGGCCGACCATCGGCTGATCGGAGCGATACAGACGATTGCGCCGCTGATCCCGCAACCGCTGGCCATATTCCAGCCAGCGCAATTCCTCCACCACGCTCAGCGACACATGGCTGTCGGAGCCGATGCCCATGCGCCCACCCTGGGCGAGAAAATCCACCGCCGGGAAAATCCCGTCACCCAGATTCGCCTCAGTGGTCAGACACAACCCTGCAATCGCACGGCTTCTGGCCATGCGCGCGACTTCGTCCGCATCGGCATGGGTGGCGTGCACCAGGCACCAGCGCTCATCGACCTCAACGTTGTCATACAGCCATTGCAGGGGGCGCTTGCCGCTCCAGGCCAGGCAATCGTCGACTTCTTTCTGCTGCTCGGCGATGTGGATATGCACGGGGCACGCCTTGTCGCCGGCTGCCAGCACGTCGTGGATCTGCTGCGGGGTGACCGCGCGCAGCGAGTGGAAACACAGCCCCAGCTGCTGCGCCGGTTGTGCCGCCAGCATCGGTCGCAAGCGGGCCTGCAGGTCAAGGTAACTGTCGGTGCTGTTGATAAACCGCCGCTGGCCTTCGTTCGGCGCCTGGCCACCAAACCCCGAGTGGGTGTAGAGCACCGGCACCAGCGTCAGGCCGATACCGCTGTGGGCGGCCGCCTGGCTGATCTGCCGCGACAGCTCGGCGCGGTCGGCGTAAGGCTGGCCGCTGACATCGTGATGCACGTAATGAAACTCGGCCACCGAGGTGTAGCCGGCCTTGAGCATTTCGATGTACAGCTGGCGCGCGATCACCTGCAACTGGTCCGGGCTGATCTTGCCGACCATGCGGTACATCAGCTCGCGCCAGGTCCAGAAACTGTCATTCGGGTTGCCCGCCACTTCCGCCAGGCCGGCCATGGCGCGCTGGAAGGCATGGGAATGCAGGTTCGGCATGCCGGCCAACAGCGGGCCTCTGAGCCGCTCGGCGCCGTCTGCGTCGGCATTGGCCTCGACCCGAGTCAGCAGTCCGTCGACGCCCACCTCAAGGCGTACATCGTTGGCCCATCCATCAGGCAGCAGCGCGCGTTCGGCAAAGAATGCGGACATGATCAGAAGACTCCGGTCGTGTGTTTATTTGTATATACATATACAGATGTTTGCCTGCTCGGTAAACTCCGGCAATCTATGCTTCTTTTTTCCCTGCAAGGATTCCCTGTGCCGACTCCGCCTGCCAAGTCTTCGCTGGCTGCCCACATGGACGAAAGTCCGGCGCCCTTGTATGCCCGCGTCAAACAGATGATCAGCCAGCAGATTCTCAACGGCAACTGGCCGCCCCATTACCGCGTGCCGTCGGAAAGCGAACTGGTCAGCCAGTTGGGCTTCAGCCGCATGACCATCAACCGCGCCCTGCGCGAACTCACCGCCGAAGGGTTGCTGGTGCGCATGCAGGGCGTGGGCACATTCGTCGCTGAACCCAAGAGCCAGTCGGCACTGTTCGAAGTGCACAACATTGCCGATGAGATTGCCTCGCGCGGCCATCGTCATACCTGCCAGGTCATCCACCTGTGCGAAGAGGCTGCCGGTTCCGAGCGCGCCGTTGCGCTGGAAATGCGTGAAGGCGGGCGGGTGTTCCACTCGCTGATCGTGCACTACGAAAACGATATCCCCGTGCAGATCGAAGACCGCTTCGTCAACGCCGCAGTCGCGCCCGACTACCTGCAGCAGGACTTCACCCAGCAAACCCCCTACGCGTACCTCAACCAGGTGGCGCCGCTCACCGAAGGCGAGCACGTGGTCGAAGCGATTCTCGCTGACGCCGCCGAATGCAAACTGCTGCAGATCGAGCCGAGCGAACCCTGCCTGTTGATTCGCCGGCGCACCTGGTCGGGCCGTCAGCCGGTAACCGCCGCACGCTTGATCCACCCCGGTTCCCGGCACAGCCTCGAAGGGCGTTTCAGCAAATGAGTGAAGTCAGCGTGTGGCGCGCCACCGACTATGTGCGCATGCCCTGGAAAAATGGCGGCGGCAGCACCGAAGAAATCACCCGTGATGCAGGCGAAGGCCTGGAGGGGTTTGGCTGGCGTCTGTCGATTGCCGATATTGCCGAATCGGGCGGTTTCTCCACCTTCGCCGGCTACCAGCGCGTGATCACCGTGATCAAGGGCGCAGGCATGGTGCTGACCGTGGACGGCGAGGAGCAGCGCGGCCTCTTGCCGCTGCAACCCTTCGCCTTCAGTGGCGACAGTCAGGTGTCCTGCCGGCTGATCACCGGGCCTATTCGCGATTTCAACCTGATCTATTCGCCCCAGCGTTACCACGCGCGTTTGCAATGGGTGGACGGCGTGCAGCGCTTTTTCAGCACCGCGCAGACGGTGCTGGTGTTCAGCGTGGCGGATGAAGTGAAGGTGCTGGACCAGAAGTTGGGCCATCACGATTGCCTGCAAGTGGAGGGTAATACCGGCTTGCTGGATATTTCCGTGGCAGGCCGTAGCTGCATTATCGAACTGACCGCGCGCGGTTAAAAAATGTGGGAGGGGGCTTGCTCCCTCCCACATTTCTCGGCGGTGTTTACAAAACGGTGCACCAATTTGTTACCGAATGCCCCAGCGTGATGCAACTCCAGTGTTTCGCCCTCGTTGAAAACACCCACCCAGGAAATTTCACAAAGCCCCCAAAGCCTTAATTCTCAAGGCTCCCGTGTATTCGATAAAAAATTCCCCCTGACCGACTCATCAAGTTGGCCGCTCGATTGCATATGCTTGTACATACAAGTAAAGGTGTGTGCGTAAGACTCTTCTTCCCCACGCACCTGTTCGCGCATCGATCGCCCAGGAGTCAGCGTTGTGACCAAGCCTACCCAGTTCCGTGATGTCGAAATCCGTGCCGCCCGCGGTAACAAGCTCACCGCTAAAAGCTGGCTGACCGAAGCGCCGCTGCGCATGTTGATGAACAACCTCGACCCGCAAGTGGCCGAGAACCCGAAAGAACTGGTGGTGTACGGCGGCATCGGCCGTGCGGCGCGCAATTGGGAGTGCTACGACCAGATCGTCGAGAGCCTCACCCATCTGAACGACGACGAAACCCTGCTGGTGCAGTCGGGCAAGCCGGTCGGCGTGTTCAAAACCCACAGCAACGCGCCACGCGTGCTCATCGCCAACTCCAACCTGGTGCCGCACTGGGCCAGTTGGGAACACTTCAACGAACTGGATGCCAAGGGCCTGGCCATGTACGGCCAGATGACCGCTGGCAGCTGGATCTACATCGGTAGCCAGGGCATCGTCCAGGGCACTTACGAAACCTTCGTCGAAGCCGGTCGCCAACATTACGACAGCAACCTCAAGGGCCGCTGGGTGCTCACCGCCGGCCTCGGCGGCATGGGTGGCGCGCAGCCACTCGCGGCCACGCTGGCCGGTGCCTGCTCGCTGAACATCGAATGCCAGCAGGTCAGCATCGATTTTCGTCTGGCCAGCCGCTATGTCGACGAGCAGGCCACCGACCTCGACGACGCCCTGGCCCGTATCGCCAAATACACCCAGGAAGGCAAGGCCATTTCCATCGCCCTGCTGGGTAACGCCGCCGAAATCCTGCCGGAGCTGGTCAAGCGCGGCGTGCGCCCGGACATGGTCACCGACCAGACCAGCGCCCACGACCCGCTCAACGGCTACCTGCCGGCCGGCTGGACCTGGGACGAATACCGCGCCCGCGCCAAAACCGAGCCGGCCGTCGTGATCCAGGCCGCCAAGCAGTCGATGGCCGTGCATGTAAAAGCCATGCTCGAATTCCAGAAGCAGGGCATCCCGACCTTCGACTACGGCAACAACATCCGCCAGATGGCCCAGGAAGTCGGCGTGGAAAACGCCTTTGATTTTCCGGGCTTCGTGCCGGCCTATATCCGCCCGCTGTTCTGCCGTGGCATCGGCCCGTTCCGCTGGGCTGCGCTGTCGGGCGACCCGCAGGACATCTACAAGACCGATGCCAAAGTCAAAGCGCTGATCCCGGACGACGCCCACCTGCACAACTGGCTGGACATGGCGCGTGAACGCATCAGCTTCCAGGGCCTGCCGGCGCGTATCTGCTGGGTCGGCCTGGGCCAGCGCGCCAAGCTGGGCCTGGCGTTCAACGAAATGGTCCGCAGCGGCGAGCTGTCGGCGCCGGTGGTGATTGGCCGGGACCACCTCGACTCCGGCTCGGTCGCCAGCCCCAACCGCGAAACCGAATCCATGCAGGATGGCTCCGACGCCGTGTCCGACTGGCCGCTGCTCAACGCCTTGCTCAACACCGCGAGCGGCGCGACCTGGGTCTCGCTGCACCACGGCGGTGGCGTGGGCATGGGCTTCTCCCAGCATTCGGGCATGGTCATCGTCTGCGACGGCACCGATGAAGCGGCCGAACGCATCGCGCGGGTATTGCACAACGACCCGGCCACCGGGGTGATGCGGCATGCGGACGCCGGCTACCAGATCGCGATCGACTGTGCCAAAGAGCAGGGCCTGAACCTGCCGATGATCAAATAAAGACCGGCTCGGTTGTTGTGGGAGCCGGGCTTGCCCGCGATGCAGGCGACTCGGTTTGTCAGTAAGACCGAGGTGATGCCATCGCAGGCAAGCCAGCTCCCACAGAAGAGCAATGCGCATGCAGAACAATCCATCAGAGGTTGAACAACAATGGCTGTAAATGACGCTCGTGCAAGCAGCACCCCGCTGATCGAAAAACGTTCGATCGACTACATCCCGGAAGCGGAAAGACACGGTCGTCTCTTGAGCCAGTTCACCCTGTGGCTCGGCGCCAACCTGCAGATCACCGCCATCGTCACCGGGGCCCTGGCCGTGGTGCTGGGCGGTGATGTGTTCTGGTCGTTGATCGGTCTGTTGATCGGCCAACTGATCGGCGGCGGCGTCATGGCCCTGCATGCGGCGCAAGGGCCCAAGCTCGGCCTGCCGCAGATGATCTCCAGCCGTGTGCAGTTCGGGGTGTACGGCGCGGCCATCCCGATTGTGCTGGTGTGCCTGATGTACCTGGGCTTCACCGCCACCGGCACCGTGCTGTCCGGCCAGGCGCTGGGCCAGCTGTTCGGCGTCAGTGACAGCACCGGTATCCTGATGTTCGCCAGTGTCATCGTGCTGGTCACGGTGCTTGGCTATCGGGTGATCCATTTCATCGGCCGCGTCGCCAGCGTCATTGGGATGGTGGCGTTTGTCTATCTGTTCAGCCGCCTGATGAGCCAGGCCGACGTTGGCGCGCTCCTGCAAATCCGTCACTTCAGCTGGAGCAGTTTCCTGCTGGCAGTGTCGCTCGCGGCCTCCTGGCAGATCGCGTTCGGCCCGTATGTGGCGGACTACTCACGCTACCTGCCGAGCCGTACGTCCTCACTGAAAACCTTCCTCGCCGCCGGTGCCGGTTCGGTGATCGGCGCGCAGGTGGCGATGATCCTCGGTGTGTTCGCCGCCGCGTTGTCCAACGGGCAATTCGCCGGTCACGAAGTGGCCTACATCGTCGGCCTGGGCGGCACGGGGGCTACCGCTGCGTTGCTGTATTTCAGCATCGCGTTCGGCAAGGTCACGATTTCCACCCTGAACTCCTACGGCAGCTTCATGTGCATCGCGACCATCATCAGCGGCTTTCGCGGTCGCCTCGAAGTCACGCGCTGGCAGCGTCTGGGGTTCGTGCTGGTCATCGTCGGCGCGGCAACCCTGATCGCGTTGCTCGGCCAGCACTCGTTCCTCGGTGCGTTCAAGTCGTTCATCCTGTTTCTGCTGGCGTTCTTCACGCCGTGGAGCGCGATCAACCTGGTCGACTATTACTGCATCACCCGCGAGCGCTATGACGTGCCGGCCCTGGCCGATCCGAACGGACGCTACGGACGTTGGAACCTGCTGGGCATCAGCGTCTATGTGTTTGGCGTGCTGGTGCAGTTGCCGTTCATTTCCACCCAGTTCTACACCGGCCCGCTGGTGGCCGCCCTCGGTGACGTGGATATCTCCTGGATCATCGGCCTGGTGCTGCCCGCCGGCCTGTATTACCTGTGCGCAAAAAAATGGCACAGCGCGGTACCTGACCACCTGATCCTGCCGCCAGAGCAGGGCGCTGCGCCAATAAAAACCAGGCCGGTTGCACAGGCCTGATGGGACGTGGACAGGGCAGGACGCCTACTGACTGCCGTAATCCATTTCAAGATTGGGAGCGTCACCACAATGAAAATACATAAGACCCTGCTGGCCACTCTGTTTCTGGCAAGCGCCGGCGCCCAGGCGGCCGGTTGGTGCGAATCCGGCAAGCCGGTGAAGTTCGCAGGCCTCAACTGGGAAAGCGGCATGCTGCTGACCGATATCCTGCAAACCGTGTTGGAAAAAGGCTACGACTGCAAAACCGACAGCCTGCCGGGCAACTCCATCACCATGGAAAACGCCCTGGGCAGTAACGACATTCAGGTGTTCGCCGAAGAGTGGGTGGGCCGCAGCGAAGTCTGGAACAAGGCCGAGAAGGCCGGCAAGGTCGTGGGCGTCGGCGCGCCTATCGTCGGTGCGATCGAGGGCTGGTACGTGCCGCGTTACGTGATTGAAGGCGACGCCAAGCGCAAGCTTGCCGCCAAGGCGCCGGACCTGAAGAACATCGCAGATCTGGCCAAGTACGCCCAGGTGTTCAAGGACCCGGAAGAACCGTCCAAGGGCCGCTTCTACAACTGCCCGGCCGGCTGGACCTGTGAGCTGGACAACAGCGAAATGCTGAAAAGCTACGGCCTGGAGAACACCTACACCAACTTCCGCCCGGGCACCGGCCCGGCGCTGGATGCGGCGGTGCTGTCGAGCTACAAGCGTGGCGAGCCGATCCTGTTCTACTACTGGTCGCCGACGCCGCTGATGGGTCAGGTCGACCTGGTCAAGCTGCAGGAAAAACCCGGCGTGGATAAAAGCGTGAGCATCAAGGTCGGCCTGTCCAAGGCATTCCATGAACAGGCGCCGGAACTGGTGGCCGTGCTGGAAAAGGTCAACCTGCCCATCGACCTGCTCAACCAGAACCTGGGCCGTATGGCCAAGGAGCGCATCGAATCGCCGAAACTGGCGAAAATACTCCTCAAGGAACATCCTGAGGTCTGGCACGCCTGGGTCAGCGACGAGGCCGCCAAAAAAATCGACGCGGCCTTGTAGGTCAAGCGCGTCCGGCTACCCTGAAGGGCTGGCCGGGCGCCTGGCCACACCCCATTGGATCGAGAGCACGCTATGTTTCCTGAGAGTTTTACGTTTTCCATCGCCGACTGGGTCAACGAGTGGGTGGACGCATTGGTCACCAACTACGGCGATGTGTTCCGGCACATCTCCGACACCCTGCTGTGGGCCATCGTCAACCTGGAAGGCCTGCTGCGCGCCGCGCCCTGGTGGCTGATGCTGGCGATTGTCGGCGCCATTGCCTGGCACGCCACGCGCAAGGTGGTGACCACCGCCGTGATCGTCGGTTTGCTGTTTCTGGTGGGCGCCGTGGGCCTGTGGGACAAGCTGATGCAAACCCTGGCGCTGATGATGGTCGCCACGGTGATCTCGGTGCTGATCGGCATTCCGCTGGGCATCCTGTCGGCGCGCAGCAATCGCCTGCGGTCGGTGCTGATGCCGCTGCTCGACATCATGCAGACCATGCCCAGCTTCGTGTACCTGATCCCGGTGCTGATGCTGTTCGGCCTGGGCAAGGTGCCGGCGATCTTCGCCACGGTGATCTACGCCGCGCCACCGCTGATTCGCCTCACTGACCTGGGTATTCGCCAGGTTGACGGCGAAGTCATGGAAGCCATCAACGCCTTCGGCGCCAACCGCTGGCAGCAACTGTTCGGCGTGCAATTGCCGCTGGCCCTGCCGAGCATCATGGCCGGCATCAACCAGACCACCATGATGGCGCTGTCGATGGTGGTGATCGCCTCGATGATCGGCGCCCGTGGCCTGGGTGAAGACGTACTGGTCGGCATCCAGACCCTCAACGTTGGCCGTGGCCTTGAAGCCGGCCTTGCGATTGTGATTCTCGCGGTGGTCATCGACCGCATTACCCAGGCCTATGGTCGTCCACGGCATGAGGCGAGCAAATGACGAGCGTCAGCAAAATCGAAGTGCGCAACGTATTCAAGATTTTCGGCAACCGCTCCAGGGAGGCCCTGGCGCTGATCGGCCAGGGCAAGACCAAGGACCAGGTGCTGGCCGAGACCGGCTGCGTGGTCGGGGTCAATGACCTGTCCCTGAGCATCGCCACTGGCGAGATCTTCGTGATCATGGGCCTGTCGGGTTCCGGTAAATCGACCCTGGTGCGCCATTTCAACCGTCTGATCGACCCCACCAGCGGCGCGATCCTGGTGGACGGCGAAGACATTCTGCAGCTGGACATGGAAGCGCTGCGCCAATTGCGTCGCCACAAGATCAGCATGGTGTTCCAGAGCTTCGGCCTGCTGCCGCACAAGAGTGTGCTCGACAACGTCGCCTATGGCCTCAAGGTGCGCGGCGAAAGCAAGCAGGTGTGCGCCGAACGTGCAGCGCACTGGGTCGACACCGTAGGCCTCAAGGGCTACGAAAACAAATACCCGCACCAGCTTTCCGGCGGCATGCGCCAGCGCGTCGGCCTGGCCCGCGCGTTGGCGGCCGACACCGACATCATCCTGATGGACGAAGCCTTCAGCGCCCTCGACCCGCTGATCCGCGCCGAGATGCAGGACCAGTTGCTCGAGCTGCAAAAGACCCTGCACAAGACCATCGTGTTCATCACCCACGATCTGGATGAGGCCGTGCGCATCGGCAACCGCATTGCGATCCTCAAGGACGGCAAGCTGATCCAGGTCGGCACGCCGCGCGAGATTCTGCACTCGCCGGCCGATGAGTATGTGGACCGGTTTGTTCAGCGGCGGGCGGCGGTGGTCTGATCAGGGTTTTGTGGTGAGCCGGCCGGCCCCATCGGGAGCAAGCCCCCTCTCACATTTGAAATGCGCTTCCCTGTGGGAGGGGGCTTGCTCCCGATAGGGCCGGCAACGCTGCACAAACATTGAAGAAGGTACAAAGATGCCCCAGCCAGCAACAATTCTGATCGCCGACGCTCCCCTGCGCTGGCAGGACGTGGTCGCCGTCGCCCGCCACGGCGCCGTGCTCGAACTGTCGGGCCAGGCCTGGGCGCGCATCGACAATGCCCAGGCCATCGTGCAGCGCATCGTCACCAGCGGCGAGCGCGCCTATGGCGTCAACACCGGGCTGGGGGCGCTGTGCAATGTCTCGCTTGAGGGCGAACAGCTCAGCCAGCTGTCGCGCAACACCCTGCTGAGCCACGCCTGCGGCGTCGGCCCGGCGCTGAGTGACGAGCAGACCCGCGCGATCATCTGCGCCGCCATCATCAACTACAGCCACGGCCATTCCGGCCTGCATCGGCAGGTGGTGCAAGCGCTGCTGGCGTTGCTCAACCACGGCATCACCCCGCAAGTGCCGTCCCAGGGATCGGTGGGTTACCTGACCCATATGGCCCATGTCGGCGTGGCCTTGCTGGGAATTGGCGACGTCAGCTATCGCGGCCGGATCGTCCCGGCGCAGGACGCACTGAAAGCAGAAGATTTGCAGCCCGTGATGCTCGGCGCCAAGGATGGTTTGTGCCTGGTCAACGGCACGCCGTGCATGACCGGCCTGAGCTGCCTGGCCCTGGCCGACGCGCATCACCTGCTGCAATGGGCCGACGTGATCGGCGCCATGAGCTTCGAAGCCCAGCGCGGCCAGCTCGATGCGTTTGACGAAGAGATCCTCGCCCTCAAGCGCCACCCCGGTATGCAGCGCGTCGGCAGCAACCTGCGCGCGCTGCTCGCCGGCAGTGAAGTGATCGCCGGCAGCAGGGCCATCCGCACCCAGGACGCCCTGAGCCTGCGCTCGATCCCGCAGATCCACGGCGCCTCGCGCGATCAGGTGGAGCACGCGACCCGCCAGATCGAAACCGAGCTCAACGGCGCCACCGACAACCCGCTGCTGCTTGGCACGCCGGACCATTACCGCGTGGTGTCCCAGGCCAACCCCCACGGTCAGTCCGTGGCCATGGCCGCCGACCTGCTCGCCATCGCCATGGCCGAAATCGGCGCGGTGGCCGAGCGTCGCCTGGACCGCCTGATCAACCCGCACGTCAGCGGCCTGCCGGCCTTTCTGGTGAGCAACCCCGGGGTGAACTCCGGGATGATGATCGTGCAATACGTCGCCGCGTCGCTGTGCGGCCAGAACCGCCAGCTGGCGCAACCGGCGGTGCTCGACAACTTCGTCACCTCGGGCCTGCAGGAAGACCACCTGAGCATGGGCACCAACGCCGCGCTCAAGCTGCACCAGCTGCTGGCCAACGTGACGCGGATTCTGGCCATCGAATACCTGCTGGCCGCCCAGGCGTTCGAGTTTCTCAAGGACCAGCGCTTCGGCGCAGGTACCGATCGCGCCTGGCGTCTGCTGCGCGAGGTGGTCCCCGCGTATGAGCAGGACCGCTGGCTGGCGCCGGACATTGAAGCCGCCGCCAGGGTGCTCACCGACACTGCATTACCGAATTTGCATTGAAATCAAAAAATAATTCACAAGGAGCATGAACGTGACTGCACTCAACCTGATTCCAGGCCAACTGAGCCTTGCCCAACTGCGCACCGTCTACCAGCAGTCGGTCACCCTCAGCCTGGATGACAGTGCATCGAACCAGATCGAAGCCAGCGTCGCCTGCGTGGAACAGATTCTCGCCGAGAACCGCACCGCCTACGGCATCAACACCGGGTTCGGCCTGCTGGCCTCGACCCGCATCGCCAGCGAAGACCTGGAAAACCTGCAGCGCTCGCTGGTGCTGTCCCACGCCGCCGGCGTCGGCGAACCCATCAGCGACGCGCTGGTGCGGCTGGTCATGGTGCTCAAGGTCAACAGCCTGAGCCGCGGGTTTTCCGGGATCCGTCGCCAGGTGATCGACGCGCTGATCGCGCTGATCAACGCCGAGGTCTACCCGCACATTCCGCTCAAGGGTTCGGTGGGTGCCTCCGGCGACCTCGCGCCCCTGGCGCACATGTCCCTGGTGCTGCTGGGCGAGGGCAAGGCGCGCTACAAAGGCGAATGGCTGACGGCCGTGGACGCGCTGAAAATCGCCGGCCTCACGCCGCTGACCCTCGCCGCCAAGGAAGGCCTGGCGCTGCTCAACGGCACCCAGGTGTCCACCGCCTACGCCTTGCGCGGGCTGTTCGAAGGCGAAGACCTGTTTGCCGGCGCGCTTGTCTGCGGCAGCCTCACGGTTGAAGCGGTACTGGGCTCGCGCTCACCGTTCGACGCGCGAATCCACGCCGCGCGCGGCCAGCGTGGGCAGATCGATGCGGCGGCGGCTTACCGAACGCTGCTCGGTGACAGCAGCCAGGTGTCGCAGTCGCACCAGAACTGCGACAAGGTGCAGGACCCTTATTCCCTGCGCTGCCAGCCGCAAGTGATGGGCGCCTGCCTGACCCAGTTGCGCCAGGCGGCCGAGGTGCTGGCGGTCGAAGCCAACGCGGTGTCGGACAACCCGCTGGTGTTCGCCGCCGAAGGTGATGTGATCTCCGGCGGCAACTTCCACGCCGAGCCGGTGGCGATGGCCGCCGACAACATGGCGCTGGCGCTGGCTGAGATCGGCGCGCTGAGCGAGCGGCGCATCTCGCTGATGATGGACAAGCACATGTCGCAATTGCCGCCGTTTCTGGTGGGCAATGGCGGGGTCAACTCAGGCTTTATGATCGCTCAGGTCACAGCCGCCGCGCTGGCCAGCGAGAACAAAGCCCTCGCTCATCCCCACAGTGTCGACAGCCTGCCCACCTCCGCCAACCAGGAAGATCACGTATCGATGGCCCCGGCCGCCGGCAAGCGTCTGTGGGAAATGGCCGAGAACACCCGAGGCATCCTCGCCGTGGAATGGCTGGCAGCCTGCCAGGGCCTGGACCTGCGCGAAGGCCTCAACACCTCGCCGGTACTTGAACAGGCCCGAGGCTTGCTGCGCGATAAAGTGGCGTTCTACGACAAGGACCGCTTCTTCGCCCCGGACATCATCGCCGCCAGCGAACTGCTTGCCGGTCGCTGCCTGAACGAGCTGGTGCCGGCGCGGTTGCTGCCGAGCCTGTAACGAGGAGGTTGGATGAAAACCCTTTGGCAACACTGTCACGTCGCAACCATGGCTGACGGCACCTACTCGATCATCGAGGATGCCGCCCTGGTCACCGCCGATTCGCTGATCGAATGGATCGGCCCGCGCAGCCAGTTGCCGGCGGCGGACTACGCTCAGGTGCATGACCTGCGAGGCGCCTGGGTCACCCCCGGGCTGATCGACTGCCATACCCACACCGTGTTCGGCGGCAACCGCAGCGGCGAATTCGAGCAGCGCCTTCAGGGCGTGAGCTATGCCGAGATCGCCGCCCAGGGCGGCGGCATTGCCAGCACCGTGCGCGCCACGCGTGCCGCCAGCGAAGACGAGTTGTTCGCCAGCGCCCACAAGCGCCTGCGCAGCCTGTTGAGAGACGGCGTGACCACGGTGGAGATCAAGTCCGGCTACGGCCTGGACCTGGCCAACGAACGCAAGATGCTGCGCGTGGCCCGTCGCCTCGGTGACGCGCTGCCGGTGAGCGTGCGCGCCACGTGCCTGGCCGCACACGCACTGCCGCCGGAGTACAAGGACCGTGCCGACGATTACATCGAGCACATCTGCAACGAGATGCTGCCGGCCCTGGCGGCAGAGGGGCTGGTGGATGCGGTCGACGCGTTCTGCGAGTACCTGGCGTTTTCCACCGAGCAGGTGGAGCGCGTGTTCAAGGTTGCCCGGCAGCTTGGCTTACCGGTGAAGCTGCACGCCGAGCAATTGTCGTCGCTGCACGGCTCCAGCCTGGCGGCACGCTACCACGCGCTGTCGGCCGATCATCTGGAGTTCATGACCGAGGAAGACGCCCTCGCCATGGCCGCCTCTGGCACTGTCGCGGTATTGCTGCCGGGCGCGTTCTACTTCCTGCGCGAAACCCAGCTGCCGCCGATGGACGCCCTGCGCAAACACGGCGTGAAAATCGCCATCGCCAGCGACCTCAACCCCGGGACCTCGCCGGCACTGTCGGTGCGCCTGATGCTGAATATGGCGTGCACCCTGTTCCGCATGACGCCCGAAGAAGCCCTGGCCGGCGCCACCCGGCATGCGGCCACCGCGCTGGGCATGGGCGACACCCATGGTTCACTGGAAGTGGGCAAGGTCGCCGATTTTGTCGCCTGGCAGATTGATCGCCCCGCCGACCTGGCCTACTGGCTGGGCGGCGACCTGGACAAACGCGTGGTGCGCCACGGCGTCGACGTCACTGTGTAAGGAGCATTTGCTGTGGATAAGGTTCTGAACTTCAAACAAGGCTGCACGCCGCTGCTGATCAGCATGCCCCACGCCGGCCTGCGTCTCACGCCCGCCGTCGAGGCGGGGCTGATTCCCGAGGCACAAAGCCTGCCGGACACCGACTGGCACATCCCCACGCTGTACGACTTTGCCGAGGCGTTGGGAGCCAGCACCCTCTCGGCGGAGTACTCGCGGTTTGTCATCGATCTGAACCGGCCGTCGGACGACAAGCCGCTCTATGCCGGCGCTACCACCGGCCTGTATCCGGCAACATTGTTCGATGGCGTGCCATTGTTCCGTGAAGGCCTGGAGCCGAGCGAGGCAGAGCGCGCCAGCTACCTGCAAAAGATCTGGGGGCCGTATCACCGCGCGCTGCAAGAGGAACTGGTACGACTCAAGGCCGAGTTCGGCTACGCGCTGCTGTTCGATGCGCACTCGATCCGCTCGGTGATCACGCACCTGTTCGACGGCAAACTCCCGGACTTCAACCTCGGCACCTTCAACGGCGCCGCCTGCGACCCCGAACTGGCCAGCCAGCTGGAAGCCATCTGCGCCAGGCATCCGCAGTACACCCATGTGCTCAACGGACGCTTCAAGGGTGGCCATATCACTCGGCATTACGGTAACCCGGCGCAGGATATCCACGCGGTGCAACTGGAGCTGTGCCAGAGCACCTACATGGAAGAGGTTGAACCGTTCCGCTATCGCCCTGACCTGGCGGAACCGACGCGGGTGGTGCTCAGGCAGTTGCTTGAGCAGATGCTGGCCTGGGGTCAGGCGCGCTATGCATAGACACAACACAGAACGCCTGTGGAAGGGAGAAAGCCCGCTAACGTTGACTTTCAGGTAACCACATCCCTGTGGCGAGCGGGCTTGTCCCGCGTTGGGCTGCGCAGCAGCCCTGAAACCATGCTCTGCGAAGGGTCAGGTACACCGCGTTTTCCTTGATAGGGGGCGCTTCGCACCCCAACGCGGGGCAAGCCCGCTCGCCACAGAGGCTCCAGTTTGCGCCGTGGCAGCGCTAAGTGCCCCAGATTGCAGGGTATTCACAGCGTTGCCTGCTCAAGGACATGCTCATTGCACAATTCGGGTTTATAGTGCCAGACGGCAAAATAAAAGACGTCCCCCCAGGGATGAACCCGACCCCCTACGGAGCGCGCAATGCAGACTTGGTACCCGCAGATCAAACCCTACGCCCGGCACGATCTGGCCGTCGATGACACCCATACCTTGTATGTCGATGAAAGTGGCTCCCCCGAAGGCTTGCCTGTGGTGTTCATTCACGGCGGCCCGGGCTCCGGTTGCGATGCGCAGAGCCGCTGCTATTTCGATCCGAACCTGTACCGCATCGTCACCTTCGACCAGCGCGGCTGCGGGCGCTCCACCCCCCGCGCGAGCCTGGAAAACAACACCACCTGGGACCTGGTCGCCGACCTTGAGCGCATCCGCGAGCACCTGGGCATCGACAAATGGGTGCTGTTCGGCGGTTCCTGGGGCTCGACGTTGTCGCTGGCCTACGCCCAGACCCACCCCGAGCGCGTGCATGGGCTGATCGTTCGCGGCATTTTCCTGGCGCGCCCGCAGGACATTCACTGGTTTTACCAGGAAGGCGCCAGCCGCCTGTTCCCCGACTACTGGCAGGACTACCTCGCGCCGATCCCGGCGGACGAGCGCCACGACATGATTGCGGCCTACCACAAGCGCCTTACCGGCAACGACCAGATCGCCCAGATGCACGCGGCCAAGGCCTGGTCCGGCTGGGAAGGGCGCATGCTCGGCCTGTGCCCGAGCCCACAACATGTGGAGCGGTTCTCCGAGCCGCAGCGGGCGCTGTCCATCGCGCGTATCGAATGTCACTATTTCACCAACAATTCCTTCCTGGAACCCAACCAGCTGATTCGCGACATGCACAAGATCGCCCATCTGCCTGGCGTCATCATTCACGGTCGCTACGACATGATCTGCCCGCTGGATAACGCCTGGGAGCTGCATCAGGCCTGGCCCAACAGCGAGCTGCAAGTGATCCGCGAAGCCGGGCATGCGGCCTCCGAGCCCGGCATCACCGATGCTCTGGTGCGCGCGACCGGCGAGATGGCACGGCGCCTGCTTGATCTGCCGCCAGAAGAAGCATGAAAGGGCTGCTGCAACGGGTGCGTGGCGCCCGGGTCGAAGTGGCCGGTGAAGTCGTAGGGGCCATTGACCAGGGTTTGCTGGTGCTGGTGGCGGTCGAGCCTTCAGATACGCCGCAAAGCGCCGACAAATTGCTGCACAAGCTGCTTAACTACAGGGTGTTCAGCGACGACGAGGGCAAGATGAACCTGTCGTTGAAGGACGTTGACGGCGGCTTGCTGCTGGTGTCGCAGTTCACCCTGGCGGCGGATACCAAAAGCGGGTTGCGGCCAAGCTTCACCACGGCGGCACCGCCTGCCCTGGGCGCGGCGCTTTTTGATCACTTGTTGTTACAAGCGCAACAATTGCATGGCAGGGTGGCTTCAGGGCGTTTCGGCGCCGATATGCAGGTGCATCTGGTCAATGATGGCCCTGTGACCTTCCTGTTACAGACGTGAATGTACTAAAAACGACTTCAAGGCCAAAAATCGTGGGGTTTCGCTATAAATACTTTGTTGTCCCTGATGCGTTGTCTCGCGGGCTACTAGATAATCGCGCGCTACGGGGATCAGCGTGGTTTGGTCCAATTTTGACTTAGGTAGAGACTTGTCTGACCACCAGCGGGGAATCATTTTGCCCCATGGGAGTCGGAACAATGCTCGCCAACCTGGCATTTAGATAGCTGGCCGTTGGTTTTTTGATCTGTTTTCGGCGAGGGTTGCTCGTGATTGTTAGTCCCTGTAATGCACCAAAATTGTCTGCCAAACGGTTACGAAACGCACTGGTAACGGGCTCTGCCCTGTTTTGCCTGTTCGGCGCGGGTCAACTGTGGGCATTCAGTCTGGACGATGTGTCGGCCAAGGCTAAAGAGCTGGCTGGGCAGAAATACGAAGCTCCGCGCAGCAATCTGCCGAACGAATTCCGTGAAATGAAATTTGCGGACTACCAGAAAATTCGTTTCCGCAACGAGAAAGCCGAATGGGCCGATCAGAACACCCCGTTCAAGCTGTCCTTCTATCACCAGGGTATGCACTTCGATACACCGGTGAAGATCAACGAAGTGACCGCCGACAGCGTTCAGGAAATCAAATACGACCCGACGCGCTTCGATTTCGGCGACGTCAAGTTTGATCCCAAGGCCACCGAACAACTGGGTTACGCCGGTTTCCGTGTGCTGTACCCGATCAACCAGAACGACAAGCAAGACGAAATCATGACCATGCTCGGCGCGAGCTATTTCCGCGTCGTCGGCAAGGGCCAGACCTACGGCCTGTCCGCGCGTGGCATGGCGATCGATACTGCCCTGCCGTCCGGCGAAGAGTTCCCGCGCTTCACCGAATTCTGGGTCGAACGCCCCAAGCCCGGTGAAAAACAACTGGTCATCTATGCGCTGCTCGACTCGCCACGCGCCACCGGCGCTTACCGCCTGACTCTGCGCCCTGGCAGCGACACCATTGTCGACGTCAAATCGCAGATGTTCCTGCGTGACAAGGTCAGCAAGCTCGGCGTTGCGCCGTTGACCAGCATGTTCCTGTTCGGCGCCAATCAGCCGTCCAAGGTGCTCAACTACCGCCGCGAGCTGCATGATTCCAGCGGCCTGTCGATCCATGCCGGCAACGGCGAGTGGATCTGGCGCCCGCTGAACAATCCAAAACACTTGTCGGTCAGCAACTTCGGCGTCGAGAACCCGCGTGGTTTCGGCCTGCTGCAACGTGGCCGCGACTTCAGCCACTATGAAGACCTCGACGACAACTATGACAAGCGCCCAAGCGCCTGGATCGAGCCTGAAGGCGACTGGGGCAAAGGCACCGTCGACCTGGTAGAGATCCCGACCGCTGACGAGACCAACGACAACATCGTTGCGTTCTGGAGCCCGGCCGAACTGCCGAAAGTCGGCGAGCCGCTGGACGTTTCCTATCGCCTGCACTGGACCATGGACGAAAAAGCCCTGCACCCGACCGACAGCGCCTGGGTCAAGCAGACCTTGCGTTCGACCGGCGACGTCAAGCAGTCCAACCTGATCCGTCAGCCGGATGGCACCGTGGCCTACCTGGTGGACTTCGAGGGTCCGTCCCTGAAGAACCTGCCGCCCGATGCTCCGGTGCGCAGCCAGGTGAGCGTTGGCGACAACGCCGAACTGGTTGAAAACAGCGTGCGCTACAACGAGCACACCAAAGGCTGGCGTTTGACCCTGCGCATGAAGATCAAGGACGCAGGCAAGCCGACCGAAATGCGTGCCGCACTGGTGCAGGATGTTGCCCCGCCTGCCCCCGAGCAGGACACCAGTCACGTGCTCAAGGCTGACAAAGTGCTGGCCAAGCAACACGAAAAACAGGCTAAAAAGGACGCCAAGGAAGCGAAAGACAAGGAAGCCAAGCAGCCGGACGCCGCCCCAGTCACACCAGAGCCGATCAAGACCGAACAAGTCCTGAGCGAGACCTGGAGCTACCAGTTGCCAGCCGATGAGTAATTCTCAAGCCAAGCCAGAGACGTTGTCCGAGTACCTGGCGCATCTGCCGATGACCGCTGAGCAACGGGCCGAACTGGCCGGTTGCTCATCCTTCAGCGAGCTGCACGAACGCCTGTCGTCCGCCACCTTCGACGCACCAGTCGACGCCGCCCAGGCGTCGGTTGGCCGGCGCCTGACGCTCAACAGCGCCGAAGAGCTGCAGGACGCGGAAATGCTCGCGCTCGATGCCAGCGGTCGCGTGTGCCTCAAGGCCACGCCGCCGATCCGGCGCACCAAGGTCGTGCCGGAGCCATGGCGCACCAATATCCTGGTGCGCGGCTGGCGCCGTATCACCGGGCGCTCCAACCCGCCCGCGCCACCCAAGGACGAGCGCGTATTGCCGGCCGCGCGCTGGCGTACCGTGGGTTCGATCCGCCGCTATATCCTGCTGGTGCTGATGCTCGGCCAGACCATCGTGGCCGGCTGGTACATGAAAGGCATCATGCCGTACCAGGGCTGGTCGCTGGTCGACTTCGACGAGATCCGCAACCAGACCCTGCTGCAAACCGCCACCCAGGTCCTGCCTTACGCCCTGCAAACCAGCATCCTGATCATGTTCGGGATTCTGTTCTGCTGGGTGTCGGCGGGTTTCTGGACCGCGTTGATGGGCTTCCTCGAATTGCTGACCGGCCACGACAAATACCGGATCTCCGGTAAAAGCGCCGGCGACGAGCCCATTCCGAAAGACGCGCGCACTGCGCTGGTGATGCCGATCTGCAACGAAGACGTGCCGCGCGTATTCGCGGGTTTGCGCGCCACGTTCGAATCGGTGGCCGCCACCGGTGACCTGGATCGCTTCGACTTCTTCGTGCTCAGCGACAGTAACGAAGCCGACATCTGCATCGCCGAACAGCAAGCCTGGCTCGACGTGTGCCGCGAAGCCGGCGGTTTCGGCAAGATTTTCTATCGCCGTCGTCGTCGTCGCGTCAAGCGCAAGAGCGGCAACCTCGACGACTTCTGCCGTCGCTGGGGCGGTGAATACAAGTACATGGTGGTGCTCGACGCCGACAGCGTGATGAGCGGCGAATGCCTGACCAGCCTGGTGCGCCTGATGGAAGCCACGCCGGATGCCGGGATTATCCAGACCGCGCCGCGTGCGTCGGGCATGGACACCCTGTATGCGCGCATGCAGCAGTTCGCTACCCGTGTTTATGGCCCGCTGTTCACCGCCGGCCTGCACTTCTGGCAGTTGGGTGAATCCCACTACTGGGGTCACAACGCGATCATCCGCATGAAGCCGTTTATCGAGCATTGCGCCCTGGCGCCATTGCCGGGCAAAGGCGCGTTCGCCGGTTCCATTCTGTCTCACGACTTCGTTGAAGCCGCGCTGATGCGCCGTGCCGGCTGGGGCGTGTGGATTGCCTACGACCTGCCGGGCAGCTACGAAGAACTGCCGCCGAACCTGCTCGACGAACTCAAGCGTGACCGTCGCTGGTGCCACGGCAACCTGATGAACTTCCGCCTGTTTCTGGTCAAGGGCATGCACCCGGTGCACCGTGCGGTATTCCTCACCGGCGTGATGTCTTACCTGTCGGCGCCGCTGTGGTTCCTGTTCCTGGTGCTGTCCACCGCGTTGCTGGCGGTAAACACGCTGATGGAGCCGCAATACTTCATGGCGCCGCGCCAGTTGTATCCGCTGTGGCCGCAATGGCATCCGGACAAGGCGGTGGCGCTGTTCTCCACCACCATCGTGCTGCTGTTCCTGCCTAAACTGCTGAGCATCATCCTGATCTGGGCCAAGGGCGCGAAAGAGTTCGGTGGCAAGTTCAAGGTGACCCTGTCGATGCTGCTGGAGATGCTGTTCTCCATGCTGCTGGCGCCGGTGCGCATGATCTTCCACACCCGCTTCGTGCTCGCCGCGTTCCTCGGCTGGGCTGCGACCTGGAATTCGCCGCAGCGTGACGACGACTCCACACCCTGGAGCGAAGCGGTCAAGCGCCACGGTCCGCAAACCGTGCTGGGCTTCCTGTGGGCACTGCTGGTGGTGTGGTTGAACCCAAGCTTCCTGTGGTGGCTGGTGCCGATTGTCGGGTCGCTGATGCTGTCGATTCCGGTGTCGGTGATCTCCAGCCGGGTCAACCTGGGTCTCAAATCCCGCGACGAGAGCCTGTTCCTCATCCCAGAGGAATACAACCCTCCGCAGGCGCTGCTGTCGACCGAGAAGTACACCCACGAAAACCGCTGGCACGCCCTCAATGACGGGTTCGTGCGTTCGGTGGTCGACCCGCAGCAGAACGCCCTGGCCTGTGCCCTGGCGACCTCGCGGCACCGTGAAGCGGAGCCGATCGAGTACCTGCGCGTCGAGCGTGTGCGCCATGCGTTGAAAGTCGGCCCTGCCGGCCTGACCAACGCCGAGCGTGTGGCCTTGCTCAGCGACCCGGTCGCCCTGGCTCGCCTGCATGAACAGGTATGGAGCGAAGGGCATGCCGAGTGGCTTGACGCCTGGCGTGCCTCGATCAAGGCTGATCCGCACGCGCCTTTGCTGCCACTGCAGCCACAAGTGTCGCGGGCCCAACCGGCCTGATTCAGACGCCCCCGAGGGTTCTCCTCGGGGGCGTTTCCAGCGCGGATCCTACAGCGTTTCCCGCTTCTTCCTTTAAGCGTTAACCCCTTGTTATTTCGAAACAAAAGACCTTTGTTCGAGACGTATTGCGGCGCCTGTGGCTGGGGTAGCATCGCCCCCCACATTCAATGCGCCACGGGGCACTCATGATCAAAAGGTTTTGTTCGGCACTGCTGATCGGCGCTGTCGCATTGACGCACGCCGGCGTGTCGGCGGCCGGTGCGCTGGACGACGCGGTGCGCCGTGGCGTGCTCAAAGTAGGCACCACGCCCACTTACACCCCTTTCGAAATGAAGGACAGGCAGGGACGCATTGTCGGTTTCGAGATCGACCTGCTGCGCACCATGAGCCGTGCCCTCGGTGTCGAGCTGGAGTTGGTCGTGGTGCCGTATACAGAGTTGGTGCCGGGGCTGATGGCGAAGAAATTCGACCTCATCGGCAGCGGCATGACCGTCACCCAGGAGCGCAACCTCACGCTCAACTTCAGCGACTCCTTTATCGTGGTGGGCCAGACCGTGCTGCTGCATCCGCGGCTGGCCGGTAAGGTGTCCAGCATCGAAGACCTCGACGAGGCGGGCTATCACATCGCTGTCAGTCAGGGCACCACCGGCGAGGCTGCCGCGCGACGTTTTCTGCGCACGCCCCGGTTCAGCAGTTTCGTCACCCCCGAGGAAGGTGTGCGGCAGGTGGTGGAGGGCAAGGCCGATGCGTTCATTCACGATGCGCCCTACAACCTGATTGCCATGGCGCGTCCGGAAAACGCCACGTTGCTGGCCCTGGAGCAGCCCTTCACCTTTGAGCCGCTGGCGTTCGGCCTCAAAAAGGGCGATTACGACAGCGTCAACTGGATCAACCACTTTCTCAATCAGGTGGCCCAGGACGGCACCTATGATCACCTGCACGACAAGTGGTTCAAGGACACTGACTGGATGGCGGACGTCGAGTGAAGGTCATGACGCCGACAAGATTTACCCGTGAAACCTTTGTGACAGGCAGCGAGTGAGTTAGGATCGCACCCCGAAATGGTGCAGCCCTTTTTGCGCGCCGACCTTACAAGAATGGTTCAGGGGACTTGATGATGAAAAAGTATCTGTCGATGCTGATGCTCGGCGTCACTGCGCTGGTAGCCGCCACGGCGGCCCAGGCCGGCGCCATCGATGATGCGGTCAAGCGCGGCACGCTCAAGGTCGGCATGGACCCGACCTACATGCCGTTCGAGATGACCGACAAGCGCGGTGAAATCATCGGTTTCGAAGTCGATATCCTCAAGGCCATGGCCAAGTCCATGGGCGTCAAGCTGGAGCTGGTGTCCACCGGCTACGACGGCATCATCCCGGCCTTCCTCACCGGCAAGTTCGACATGATCGGCAGCGGCATGACCCTGACCCAGGAGCGCAACCTGCGCCTGAACTTCAGCGAACCCTTCATCGTGGTCGGCCAGACGCTGCTGATTCGCAAGGAGCTGGAAGGCACCATCAAGTCCTACAAAGACCTCAACGACGAGAAGTACCGCCTGACCTCCAAGCTCGGCACCACCGGTGAGATGGTCGCCAAAAAGCTGATCGCCAAAGCCAAGTACCACGGCTACGACAACGAACAGGAAGGCGTGCTGGACGTGGTCAATGGCAAGGCCGACGCGTTCGTCTACGACGCACCGTACAACGTGGTCGCCGAGAAAAAGGTCGGCAACGGCAAGCTGGTGTTCCTCGACGAACCCTTCACTTTTGAACCCTTGGCGTTCGGCCTGAAGAAGGGCGACTACGACAGTCTCAACTACATCAACAATTTTCTGCACCAGATCCGCAACGACGGCACCTACGATCGCATCCATGACAAGTGGTTCAAGAGCGCCGAGTGGCTCAAGGACATGGAATAAGCCTGGCTGAGCACCGCGTCGCGGCCTTCGCGAGCAAGCCCGCTGCCACACTTGGAACGCACTCCAACGGTGGGAGCGGGCTTGCTCGCGAAGACGGCATCACAGGCGAAAAATCTTTCGGAAAGTGAAATGAAACAGAAAAAAGCCCAATGGCCCTGGCACCTGCTGACCGTAGTCGTGCTGGTCGGCCTGGCTGGCGCGTTGTATTACGCCACCTCGCTGATGGCCTACGAGTGGCGCTGGAACCGCGTGCCGCAGTACTTCGCCTATCAGGCCGAAGAAGCCCAGCGCGCTGCGGACATCTCCACCGTTATCGAACTGGTGCGCAAGGGCGACATCGCTGAAGTGACCCTGCGCAATGACGCCGGCGCCGAGCAACGCGTGAGCGTGGCAGACAACAGCCTGCAAGTGGCGCGCGGCGATGATGTGGCCGAAGGCGATGTGATTGGGGTGAACCGCCATTGGGCACTTGGCCCGCTGATGTGGGGCTTGTGGACAACCTTGTGGCTGTCGGTGGTCTCCGGGGTCCTCGGGTTGGCGATTGGCCTGGCGATCGGACTGTGCCGACTGTCCAGCAACCCCACCTTGCGCGACCTGTCGACGCTCTACGTCGAACTGGTGCGTGGCACGCCGCTGCTGGTGCAGATCTTCATCTTCTATTTCTTCATCGGCACGGTGCTCAACCTGTCCCGGGAGTTCGCCGGGATCGCCGCACTGTCGTTGTTCACCGGCGCCTATGTGGCGGAAATCGTGCGGGCCGGCGTGCAGTCCATCACCCGTGGCCAGGACGAGGCCGCGCGTTCCCTCGGCCTGAGTGCCAGCCAGTCGATGCGTCACGTGGTACTGCCGCAGGCCTTCAAGCGCGTACTGCCGCCTCTGGCCGGGCAATTTATCAGCCTGGTGAAAGACACGTCGCTGGTCTCGGTCATCGCCATCACCGAACTGCTCAAAAGCGGCCGTGAGGTGATCACCACCTCGTTTTCGCCGTTTGAAATCCTGTTCTGCGTCGCAGGCCTGTACCTGCTGATCAACCTGCCGCTGTCGAAAATGGCCAGCCGGCTTGAGCGGAGGCTCGCGCAAAGTGATTGAAGTCCGCGATCTGGTAAAAGTCTTTGATACCCGTGGGCAGGTGGTGCGTGCGGTCGATCACGTCACCACCCAGGTGGCCAGGGGCGAGGTGCTGGTAGTGATCGGTCCGTCCGGTTCCGGCAAGTCCACCTTCCTGCGCTGCCTTAACGGCCTGGAAGCCTTCGACTCGGGCTCGGTGAGCATCGACGGCCTGCAACTGGCCGACCCCAAGACCGATGTGAACGCCTACCGCCGCGAGGTCGGTATGGTGTTCCAGCACTTCAACCTGTTCCCCCACATGACCGTGCTGGAAAACCTCTGCCTGGCGCAAAAAGTGGTGCGCAAGCGCGGTAAAAAGGAGCGCGAAGCCAAGGCCCTGGCGCTGTTGGAAAAGGTCGGCATTGCGCAGAAAGCCAATGAGTTTCCCTCACGCCTCTCCGGCGGGCAGCAACAGCGGGTGGCGATTGCCCGCGCCCTGGCCATGGAGCCCAAGGTGATGCTGTTCGACGAGCCCACCTCGGCGCTGGACCCGGAAATGGTCGGCGAAGTGCTGGACGTGATGAAGACCCTGGCCCTGGAAGGCATGACCATGGTCTGCGTCACCCACGAAATGGGTTTTGCCCGTGAAGTGGCTGATCGGGTGCTGTTCTTCGACCACGGCAAGTTGCTCGAAGACGCGGCCCCGGCCGAATTCTTCGCCGCGCCCAGGGACCCGCGTGCCCAGGCGTTTCTGCGTCAGGTCCTGTAGCGGTCAGACCTTGAACTGCTCGACGCACTGCTGCAGGCTCACGCCCAGCCGTGCCAGTTCAACACTCGCCGCTGCCGTCTGTTCGGTGGCGGTGGCGGTCTGCTCCGAGGCGTCGCGCACTTTCAACACGCTGCGATTGATCTCTTCGGCCACCGCGCTCTGCTGTTCGGCCGCTGCCGCAATCTGCGGATTCATGTCCTGGATAACCGCGACGGTGCGGGCAATCTCCGTCAGCGCATCGCCAGCGTTGCGCGCCAGGCCGACGCTGCTGTCGGTGAGGGTGCGGCTGTGGTCCATGATGTCGGCCACTTGTTGCGTGCCACTGTGCAGGCCGCTGATCAGCCCTTCGATTTCCTCGGCGGACTGCTGGGTGCGCCGGGCCAGTGTGCGGACTTCGTCGGCCACCACCGCAAACCCCTGACCGGCTTGGCCGGCGCGTGCCGCTTCAATGGCGGCGTTGAGCGCCAGCAGGTTGGTCTGCTGCGAGACGGACTTGATCACGTCCAGCACGCTGCCGATTTTCTGGCTTTCCCGTTGCAGCGCCAGCATGGCCTGGCTTGAGCGCGCCATTTCATGGGCCAGGTGTTCGATTTGCGCCACGACATCGGTCACCACCTGATCGCCGATTTCGGTCTGTTGATTGGCTGCACTGGCAGCAATTGAAGCCTGTTCGGCATGCCGCGCGACCTCCTGGGCAGTCGCCAGCATCTGGTTCATGGCGGTCGCCACCTGCTCGGTTTCCGCGCGCTGATGGTTCACCCCGGCGCGTGTTTGTTCGGTGACCGTGGACAGCTCCTCGGCCGCGCTGGCGACTTGTCGTGCGTTGTCGCTGATGTTGCCAATCAGCCCGCGTAAATTCGCCGTCATCTGGTTCATGCTGCGTTGCAACTGCCCCAGCTCATCCTTGCGTCGGGTTTGCAGGTCGTCGCTGAGGTCGCCCTGGGCAATGCGGTTGGCCATCGACAGTGCCTTGCGCAACGGCTTGACGATTTGCCCGGCAATCAGCCACGCCGCCAGCGCGCCGAACAGCAAGGCGGCAGCGGTGATGAGCAAGGTATGGGTGCGCGCCTGCTCGGCCTCGCCGTCGCGGCGCTGGGTCTGGTCCTGGCTTAGCAGATCACTTTGCGCGAGCAATTGGTCCAGCAGCTGCTCCAACTGGTTTTGCCGGGCTTCGGTGCTCAGTTGCGTGTCCTTGAGCCGTGTGAGATGGGTGCGGATGCCCAGCACGGTGGTGTTCAACAGGTTGCTGTTGACCGGCAACTTCGCCACGGCGGCCTGAGCCTGTTCCAGGTCGCGTTCGGCATCGCTGACCGATTGCGCGTAGGTCTCCAGTGAGCTGGCGGCCCAGGCCGGGCTTTGCGCACGGTCGTCGGCCTGTTCGATGGCCTGACGCAGGTCTTCCACGGCATCCAGGGCTTTTTGATCGTCCTGATCGGGCAGGTCGCTGGCCAGTTGCGTCAGCACGTCGCCGGTCTGCGCGGAATTTTCCTTGAGCTTCGCGCGGGCGGTCTCGCGCTGCTCAACCAGTGCCGGCACCTCCTTGAGGCGGTTTTTGAAGGTGCCGGAAATACGGGTAATCTCCTGCTGGTACTCGGCCGCCTTGGGCGCCTTGAGTCGGCTGGGAAGCTGCCTCAGCAGGTCATCGACTTTCTGCATGCCGGTGCCCAACTTGTTGAGGCTGTCGGCATCGTTCAGGGTTCGGTAAACAATGCGGTCCGCGCGCAATTTTTCACCGGCCACCGCCAGTTGCGACAGCAGCGTTAGCGTCTGCGAGCGGTAGAGAGACGCCTCCAGGGCTTGCCAGCCCGTCGTGGCAATCACGAGGCTCAGGGCGAGTACCAGGGAAAACCCCAGGATCAGTTTGAAGGTGACACTCAGGTCACCCAGCAGATGAGTCATTCGACGAAGCATGATCGACCTCCAACGGGAACGTAACCGGCGTGGTTAAACGCTAGCCCCATTGATGGTCAGGCGGGCCTGATAAACGCGTAGGAAATTTCAGAGGTGGCCGGCGGCGACCGAGATCCGGTCGCCGCACAGGCAAGTGCGTCAGACCCGGAAGCGGCTGACCAATGCTTGCAGATGGGTGCCCAGGCGTGCCAGTTCGGTGCTCGAAGCGGCGGTTTCTTCGCTGGCCGCAGCGGTCTGCTCCGAGATGTCGCGCACGTTCAGCACGCTGCGGTTGATCTCTTCAGCCACGGCGCTTTGCTGCTCGGCGGCGGTGGCGATCTGCGAGTTCATCGCCTGGATGGTCGACACCGTCAGCGTGATGCTCGACAGCGCAGTGCCGGCGCGACGGGTCAGCTCGACGCTGCTGTCGGTCAGACCACGGCTGTTGTCCATGATGGTTGCCACCTGCTGGGTGCCGCTCTGCAGGCCGACGATCAGCTCGGCGATCTCCTCGGTGGACTTCTGGGTACGCTGCGCCAGGCTGCGCACTTCGTCGGCGACCACGGCAAAACCGCGTCCGGCCTCGCCCGCCCGCGCGGCCTCGATGGCGGCGTTGAGCGCGAGCAGGTTGGTCTGCTGGGCCACGGATTTGATCACGTCGAGCACGCTGCCGATCTTGTCGCTTTCGCGCTGCAGATGGCCCATGGCCTCGGTGGAACTGCCCACCTCGGCGGCCAGGCGTTCGATCTGGGCGATGGCTTGCGCTACCACCTTGTCGCCTTCACGGGCCTGTTGGTCGGCGGCCACTGCGGCTTCAGAAGCCTCTTCGGCGTTGCGCGCCACTTCCTGCACGGTGGCGGCCATTTCGTTCATGGCGGTGGCCACCTGGTCGGTCTCGACCTTCTGGCTGTTGACCCCTGCACTGGTCTGTTCGGTAACCGCCGACAACTGCTCGGCCGCGCTGGCGATCTGGGTCACGCCGTCGCTGATGCCGCCGATCAACTCACGCAGCCCCAGGGTCATGCTTTGCATGGCCCGTTGCAGTTGGCCCAGTTCGTCCTTGCGGCCGGACTCGAGGTTGTGGCTCAAATCGCCCGAGGCCACGCGCTCGGCGACCTGCAGGGTCTGGTTGAGCGGGATGATGATCTGGCGCGTGATCGCCCAGGCGGCGAACAGGCCCACGATCAATGCCAGCGCGGCGGCCAGTAGCAGCAGGTATTTGGCTTGCGCGGCATCGCGGTCGCGCACGGCGGTCTGTGAAACCGTGAGTTTTTCGCTGTGCCCCATCAGGATCTCGCCCTGGGCGTTGATGGTCTTCAGCGCAGCGGCGGCGGCCGTCTGGGAGTCACGGTACTGGCTGACGGCGGCACGGTAGGCCTGCAGCGACACGCCGGCCTGTTGCAGGTTGGTCAGGTACTGCGCCGGCAGTTGGCCTTCGAGTTCGCTGGCTTTCTTGAGCGCGTTGTCGATGGCGTCCAGCGCGGGCTGTTCGGCCTCGACCTTGCCGCTGTAGGTGTAGCCGCGTACCTGAAAGCGTGCCTGCTGAATCAGTTTGCTCAGGCTCACCACGCTGTTGAACTGGCTGACGCTGTCGCCTTGCAGCAGCGCGGCTTCGATCTCGTTGATTTTGGCCACGGCGTTGTCGGCAGTATCGCCCAGCTTGCTGCGCGCGCCTTCACGCTTGAGCCCTGCCTGGACCATGGCGGCGAAGGCCTTTTTGTACTGGCTCAAGGCTTCCTGCTGCTGTTCGACCAGGGCCTTGTCGTCGGGTTGCTCGATCAACTGCGCGGCTTTTTTCAGGCCGTCGTCCAATTGTGCGATCAGGCTGTCGACCGCGCCGGTGCCTTGCTCGCCGCGGCGCATTTCGAAGTCCAGGCGCGCCAGACGCAGGTCTTTGGTCACGCCGTTGAGGCTGGAGATGTAACCCAGCTTGTCACCCCGACCAATCACATCGCCCAGGCTGGTCCAGCCGGTGAAGGTGATCATTAATGTCAGCACCAATACCAGGCCAAAACCCACGGCCAGCTTGGTTTTGACGCTGACATTACCCAGCTTTTCGGCTAACTGACGATACATGTTGCAAACTCCCCTGGAACAAGGCTTGGACTTATTCAGGGGCTATCGGCAGGGGCTCGGGATTCTGTAGCCGTGCATACCCGCTGTCGCAGGGTTTTTTCAGAAAAGGCGGGCGAGCAGGGCGGTGACGGCGGTCTCGACGCGCAGGATGCGCGCGCCCAGTTGCACCGGTTGCAGGCCAGCCCTGGTCAGCAGGTCCACCTCGTAGGGGATCCAACCGCCTTCGGGGCCGATGGCCAGCGTGACGGGCTCGTCGAGGCCGCGTGGGCAGGGCGGGTAGTCGCCGGGGTGGCCGATCAGGCCGAGGGTGCCTTCGGTCATGGCCGGCAGGCGATCCTCGACGAACGGCTTGAAGCGCTTCTCGATGATGATCTGCGGCAGTACCGTGTCGCGGGACTGTTCCAGGCCGAGAATCAGCTGCTCACGTACCGCCTCTGGCTCCAGGAAAGGCGTCTGCCAAAAGCTTTTTTCCACCCGATAGCTGTTGAGCAGCACCACCCTCGGCACACCCATGGCCGCCACGGTTTGCAGCACGCGGCGCAGCATCTTCGGGCGGGGCAGGGCCAGCAGCAGGGTCAGCGGCAGTTTGGCCGGCGGCGGCTGGTCGAAGCTGACGTGCAGCTCTGCCTCGGCGGCTTCCAGGCGCAGCAGTTGCGCGTCGCCCATCAGCCCGCCGATGCGGCCAACGCGCAGGTTGTCGCCAACGGCGGCGCGGTGGACGTCCTGCATGTGCACCAGGCGCCGGTCGCGCAGCACCACGCGGTCGGCCGCGATGAAGTCGGCCTCCTCGAGCAGCAGCAAGTTCACGGCTGGGTCGCTGGCGGCTGTTCGTCGTCAGGCTGGTCTTCGGGGTGTTCGCCCCGCTTGCTGATCAAACCGCTGAACAGGATGCCGATCTCGAACAGCATCCACATTGGTACGGCCAGCAGGGTCTGGGAGAAAATGTCCGGCGGCGTGAGGATCATGCCCACCACAAAGCAGCCGATGATCACGTACGGGCGGATCTTCTTCAGGTACTTCACGTCGACCACGCCGATCCACACCAGCAGCACCACGGCCACCGGGATCTCGAAAGCCACGCCGAAGGCGAAGAACAGCGTCATTACAAAGTCGAGGTAGCTGGTGATGTCGGTCATCATTTCCACCCCGGCCGGAGTGGCGGCGGCGAAGAACTTGAAGATCAGCGGGAACACCAGAAAGTACGCAAACGCCATGCCGGTGTAGAACAGCAGGATGCTCGACACCAGCAACGGCACCGCAATGCGCTTCTCGTGCTTGTACAGGCCCGGCGCGATAAAGCCCCAGATCTGATGCAGGATGACCGGGATCGCGAGGAACAGCGAGACCATCATGGTCAGCTTCAACGGCGTGAGGAACGGCGACGACACATCGGTGGCGATCATCGTTGCGCCCACCGGCAGGTACTGGCGCAGAGGCGTGGAGACGAAGGTGTAGATCTGCTGGGTGAAGGCGAACAGCCCGGCAAAGATGATGAAGATCGCCGCCACGCAACGCAGCAGGCGGGTACGCAGCTCGGTGAGGTGCGAGACCAGCGGCATGTGCTGGTCGGTTTCCGGTTTATCAGCGCTCATGGGGCTCGCGGCGGCAATGTAGGGTCATGGGGAGCGGGCGCTGCAACAGGCGCCGGCGCGGGTTCTGTGGGAACGGTCGGCGGCGCGGGCGGGGTTTCAACCACCGGTGCGATGCTGTTGGCCGCAGGCTCCGCCGGTTTGGCGGGCTCCTGCACCGGCGTCAGAATCTTGCGCGCCTCCTGCTCCAGCGACAGGATGTGTTCGTTGTGCAACTGGCGGCGGATTTCATCAGCGCCGATTTCCCGCTCAACTTCCTGTTTGATCGCATTGAAACTGCGTTTCAGGCGACCGATCCACAGGCCCGCCGTGCGTGCTGCACCGGGCAGCCGTTCCGGCCCCAGCACCAGCAGGGCAACCAGGCCGACGAGGAGCAGTTCAGAGAAGCTGATACCAAACATTAGTCAGTACTCACAGGTCTTTGCGGGTCGGCTCTTCGACTTTCTCAGCCTGCACGTCGAAGGTGCGACGCTCGGTGATCGGCTGGGTGGCCTGCGGGTGCACGGGTTGGGCCGGCGGCACAGGATTGACCACAGGATCGGCGGGCTTTTCATCGTCGTTCATGGCCTTGCGAAAGCCCTTGATTGACTCGCCGACATCGGTGCCGAGGTTTTTGAGTTTTTTGGTACCGAATACCAACACCACCACCACAAGAATGACGATCCAGTGTTTCCAGTCAAAAATGCCCATGCTGCAAATCCTCCAGTCTTAGTTATTCAAGCGGACGGGCGCGAGGCCTTTTCGGCGTGCCCGGACAAGCCGAAGCGGCGGTCCAGTTCATCCAGCACGGCCTGTGGATGCTGCCCCAATTGGGCGAGCATGACCAGGCTATGGAACCACAGGTCTGCGGTTTCATAGATGACATCGCTGCAATCACCGCTGATCTGCGCATCCTTGGCGGCAATGATCGTCTCGACGGACTCTTCGCCGAGCTTCTCCAGAATCTTGTTCAGGCCTTTGTGGTAGAGGCTGGCAACATAGGAACTGTCGGCGTCCGCGCCTTTGCGCGCTTCCAGCACCTGGGCCACACGGTTGAGGGTATCGCTCATGTTCAGTGTCCTGCGGAGTAGATGGCGTGCGGGTCTTTGAGCACCGGCTCCACCACTTTCCACTCGCCGTTCTCGAACACGCGGTAGAAGCAGCTGTGACGCCCGGTGTGGCAGGCGATGCCGCCGATCTGCTCGACCTTGAGGATCACCACGTCGCCGTCGCAGTCCAGGCGCAGCTCGTGCAGGGTTTGCACATGCCCGGACTCTTCGCCCTTGCGCCACAGTTTGCCACGCGAGCGTGACCAGTAAATGGCGCGCTGCTCGGTGGCAGTCAGGCTCAGGGCCTCGCGGTTCATCCAGGCCATCATCAATACGCGCCCGGTCTTGTAGTCCTGGGCAATGGCCGGCACCAGGCCGTCACTGTCCCACTTGATCTCGTCCAGCCAGTCTTTCATGTTCGGCTCCGGCAATTTGCGACAGTGTATAACCGGATTGGCTATCGACGCACGATCAGATAGATACCCACGGCCACCATGACCCCGGCCGGCCAGAAGCCCAGCTCGTTCAACGGCCCGCCGATGGCGAGCATCACGCCCCCCACCAGGTGCGCGGCACCGAGCAGGCGCAGGAACCAGTCGTCCTTGCGCTTGCGCCATGGCGGCTCCGGGTCCTTGGCATGGGGCTGGGACATGCGCTCCAGCAGGTCACGGGTCATGTTGGCCAGATGGGGCAGTTGCTCCATCTGGCTGTACATGTTGCCGATCATGGTTTTCGGACTCATGCGCTCGCGCATCCAGCGTTCCAGGAACGGTTGGGCGGTGTTCCACAGGTCCAGGTCCGGGTAAAGCTGGCGGCCCAGGCCTTCGATGTTGAGCAGGGTTTTTTGCAGCAAGACCAACTGCGGCTGCACTTCCATATTGAAGCGCCGCGCGGTCTGGAACAGGCGCATCAGCACCTGACCGAAGGAAATATCTTTTAACGGTTTTTCAAAGATCGGCTCGCACACCGTGCGAATCGCCGCTTCGAATTCGTTGAGCTTGGTTTCCGCCGGCACCCAGCCCGAGTCGATGTGCAACTGCGCCACGCGGCGGTAGTCGCGCTTGAAGAAGGCGAACAGGTTGCGCGCCAGGTAGTCCTGGTCTTCCGGGGTGAGGCTGCCGACGATGCCGCAGTCGATCGCAATGTACTGCGGGCTCCATGGGGTGACGGTGCTGACGAAGATATTGCCGGGGTGCATGTCGGCATGGAAGAAACTGTCGCGAAATACCTGGGTGAAGAAGATCTCCACGCCGCGCTCGGCGAGCATTTTCATGTCGGTGCGCTGGTCGGCCAGGGCAGCGAGGTCGGTGACCTGCAGGCCGTAGATGCGCTCCATCACCAGCACCTTGGGGCGGCACCAGTCCCAATACACTTGCGGCACATACAGCAACTGTGAGCCTTCGAAATTGCGTCGCAGCTGGCTGGCGTTGGCCGCTTCGCGCAGCAGGTCGAGCTCGTCGTAGATGGTTTTTTCGTAGTCGGCAACCACATCCACCGGGTGCAGCAGGCGCGCATCGGCAGAGAAGCGTTCGGCGGCGCGGGCGAGAACGAACAGCCATGCCAGGTCCTGGCCGATGATCGGCTTGAGGCCCGGGCGAATCACTTTCACCACCACTTCTTCGCCGGTCTTGAGCTGCGCGGCGTGCACTTGCGCGACCGAGGCCGAGGCCAGCGGCTCGACGTCGAAACGCCGGAACACTTCGCTGATCTTCTTGCCCAGCTGGGCTTCGATCAGCGCCATCGACTGCTGTGAGTCGAACGGCGGTACGCGGTCCTGCAACAGCATCAGTTCGTCGGCGATGTCTTCGGGCAGCAGGTCGCGGCGGGTAGAGAGGATCTGCCCGAACTTGATGAAGATCGGTCCCAGGTCCTGCAATGCCAGACGCAGGCGCGCGCCACGGCTCAGCTCGAGCTTTTTGCGCGGCAGCCAGCGCCACGGCAGCACATAGCGCACCGCCAGCAACAACCAAGGCAGCGGCAAGGCGAACAGCAGGTCATCGAGGCGGTAGCGCATGACCACGCGCTGGATACGAAACAAACGGCGGACGGCGAGCAGCTTCATGCGTTATCGCTTGGATCAAGGGAACGGCTCAGGCGCTCGAAGCGGGCCTCAAGGCGTTCCAGGTCGATTTTGGCCTTGTCGAGTTCACGAAAGCGCGCCTGCGCTTCTCGCTCCCCGACCAGGGTGCGCGCTTCTTCGCTCAGGTATTCGGCGAGGTTCTGGTTGAGGCTGGCAAACCCCTGTTGATACCACTGCGCGCGGCTGCGCAGGTGCCCGCTGATCAATGGGGTGGCCACTGGACCAAGCCAGCGCGACAGCTCGTATTCCCAGTCCAGCTCCAGGTCCTGCAACACGGCGGCCAGGTCCATCAGCACCGCGCTTTCGCCTTCCAGGTGCACCTGCGGGCTGTGCAGGATGGCGGTCTTGTTGCGGCTCAGCGCCAGGTGCAACAGGCTGGAGGCCGGCGCGCGCAGGGTGCAATCGGCTTCGGCCGCCCATTGTGTGGCGAGCAGCAGGCCTTCATCGCTGGGCAGGATGAACAGCTGCAGGGCCGGGCGGGTGCAATCGACGGCAATCACCTTGCCGTTCAAGTGCCCCAGCCGCGCCAGGGCGGTACTGTCCAGGCGCAGTACACGGTTGAGGCCGTGTTCGACGCCGGCAAGAAGGCCCGCGAGCAGCATCAGGGTTTGATGCCGCGGTGCAGGGCGACAATGCCTGAGGTCATGTTGTGGTAGGTGACACGGTCGAAACCGGCTTCCACCATCATCGACTTGAGGGTTTCCTGATCGGGGTGCATGCGGATCGATTCGGCCAGGTAGCGATAGCTCTCGGCATCGTTGGTGATCAGCTTGCCCATCAGCGGCATGAAGGCGAACGAGTAGGTGTCGTAGACCTTGGACATCAGCGCGTTGGTCGGCTTGGAGAACTCCAGCACCAGCAGGCGACCGCCGGGCTTGAGCACGCGCAGCATCGAGCGGATCGCGTCTTCCTTGCGGGTCACGTTGCGCAGGCCGAAGGCGATGGTCACGCAGTCGAAATGGTTGTCCGGGAACGGCAGTTTTTCCGCGTCGGCCTGGACGAACTTGATGTTGTCGGCCACGCCCTTGTCCAGCAGGCGATCACGGCCGACCTTGAGCATCGAGCCGTTGATGTCCGCCAGCACCACCTGGCCGGTGGGGCCGACCAGCCTGGAAAACTTGGCCGCCAGATCGCCGGTGCCGCCGGCAATGTCCAGCACGCGGTTGCCGGTGCGTACGCCCGACAACTCGATGGTGAAGCGCTTCCACAGACGGTGCATGCCGCCCGACAGCACGTCGTTCATCAGGTCGTACTTGGCCGCCACGGAGTGGAACACCTCAGCGACCTTTTCCGCTTTCTGGCTTTGCGGGACGTTCTTGAAGCCGAAGTGAGTGGTGGGTTCGGCATCGCTGCCTTTGCGCTGATCAGTCATATCGCTGTCACCAAAAGAGAATGCGGCACATGATAATCCCCAAGGCCTGCTTTGTCTTGGCAAGGCTGCAGGTAAGATAGGTGCTTATCGAGACCTTTTGCCGCATTGAAGGTTTCTCAGCCCCTCTTGAAAGGAGTCATTGGCATGGCCCGTATAACCGTTGAGCGTGAGCATTCCCTGGGTAAGGAAGGGGCGCGGGCGAAGGCCGACACGCTGGCGCAGAAACTCCAGGACAAGTACGGCGTGGCGTCGGTCTGGTCTGGCGATACCTTGAACCTCAAACGCTCGGGGGTTAAGGGCACGGTTCGGGTGGATGAAGACTTGCTGCGTATTGACGTGGAACTGGGACTGTTGATGTCGGCCATGAGCGGCACGCTTAAAACCGAGATCGAAAAGGCACTGGACAAGGCGCTGGCCTGATCGATTGTACTTAGGGTGCCGATTCTAATTTTCCAGCCTACTTTGTGCTCAAGCCCTCAACTCCTGCGGGCCGATTCCCGCCCTGATTGATGTGAGGTGCACCATGGCCAACGTTATGCTGCGAAAAAAAATCGATGTTCAGCCGGCTGTCTTCAGTGACGTTAAACGCTACGCCCGCACGATCTGGCTGGCAGGTCTTGGTGTCTATGCCAAGGTCGGCGGCGAGGGCAGCGAGTACTTCAATGAACTCGTCAAGAGCGGTCAACATGTTGAAAGTAAAAGTAAAAAAGTTGCCGTTGAACAAGTGGCTGCGGCTAACAGTCAGATTGATCAAGTCAAGCGTCATCTCTCAAGCATCAAAGGCCTGGTTGAAGTTCAACTGGATAAAGTTGAACACGCTTTTGACTCGCGTGTTGCAAGTGCCTTGAATCGAATCGGCATTGCGTCTAAACATGATGTTGAGACACTCTCTGCTAAGCTCGAAGCGCTGACGGCATTGCTCGAACGTGTCGCGCGTAAACACTAAGGAGACACCGGAATGGCTGTTAAAAAGACTACTCAGAAAGAAAGCAGCTCGTGGGTCGGGGAAGTTGAAAAATATTCCCGCAAGATCTGGCTTGCTGGTTTAGGCGTGTATTCGAAGGTTAGCAGTGACGGCGGCAAATACTTCGAGACCCTGGTCAAGGACGGCGAAAAAGCCGAGAAGTTGACCAAGACCACAGTGGGTAAAAAAGTCGACGCGGCCAAGGCCAGCGCCGGCTCCGCCAAGTCGAGCATTTCCGACACGTGGAGCAAGTTGGAAGAGACTTTCGACAAGCGCCTTAACAGTGCCATTTCGCGTCTGGGCGTGCCGAGCAAGGCAGAACTCAAGACCCTGCACAGCAAGGTCGATACCTTGACCCGACAGATTGAAAAACTCACTGGCGCCAAGGCGGCTCCCGTGAAGACAGCGGCGGCCAAGCCTGCTGCCAAGCCGGCGACTGCTAAAACGGCCGCCGCCAAACCTGCTGCAAAAAGCGCGGCCAAGCCTGTCGCCAAGGCCCCGGCCAAGGTGGCTGCCAAGCCTGCTGCAAAAACCGCAGCAGCCAAGCCAGTAGCCAAGCCAGCGGCCAAACCGGTGGTGGCCAAAGCAGCGGCCAAGCCGGCAGCGAAGCCCGCGACGAAGGCCGCTGCAAAACCTGCTGCAAAAACCGCTGCTGCAAAACCTGCTGCCGCCAAACCTGCTGCGAAACCTGCCGCCAGGAAACCAGCCGCTGCGAAGAAACCCGCCGCTGCCAAGCCGGCAACCTCGGCATCAACCGCCTCCGCAGCCAACTCGGTCTCTGCACCGGCGGCAACCTCGACGGCGACGCCGGTCACCCCGACGCCAACCAGTCAGTCCTGATTTTTTTGGGGCACGCAAAAACGCCCGGCCTGCGAAGGTCGGGCGTTTTTTTGTGTTCGAAACACAGCGCTTGAATAAGTGCCCGTTAAACCGGGTCTTGCAGGTAACGCATTGCCAGCCGTTCGGTGGCCTGGCGTGCCGGCGGCAACAGGTGCGGCGCCACCAGCATCATGATCTGGTAGACCACCACCTGCACCTCACCGACTCGGCCGAGAACGCGCTGATAGTCCAGTGAAAACAGCAGGGTCAGGGTGATCTGCTCCACCAGTTGCCCCAGCGCCTGGGTATCGCTTACCAGTTGCCCGTCGGCCTTGAGCCGCGCCAGCAACGAAGCGAGGGTGCGCTTGAGGGCAGTGAGCAGGTGGCGAATGCCCTTGGCCAGCTTGGGCAGGCGTCCGGCCAGGTTGGACAGGTCCTGGAACAGAAACCGGTAATGCGCCATGCGCTCGACAATCAGGTGCAGGAACAGCCAGTAATCCTGGGGCTCCAGGTGCGCGCCGGCGGGCGGATCGAGCAGCGGCGCCAGTTCGGCCTGAAAACGCTCGAACAGCCCGAGCACCAGCGGCTCCTTGCCATGGAAGTGGTAGTAGAGGTTGCCGGGGCTGATCCCCATTTCATTGGCCACCTCCATGGTCGACACGTTGGGTTCGCCCTTGTGGTTGAACAACTGCAGGGCACATTCAAGGATACGGTCGCGGGTCTTCATCCGGTCTTCTTGGGTTGATCGTTGAGTAGAGCGCAGGCGCACACAGGTGGCCGGCAGTGCGTGCTTACACAGCAGGTCGCGGGTGAATCACGGCGCGCAGGCGCTCCTCCTGCAGAAATTTCATGATGATCGGCGCCACGGCCTCGGCCCGGGTGATCAGGAACAGATGGCCGTCATCGATGATGTGCAACTGCGCATTGGGAATGCGCCAGGCCAGCAGGCGCATGTTGATCAGCGGGATCAGCGGGTCGTCGTCGCCGGCCAGCACCAGGGTCGGCTGGCGGATCTTGTGCAGCCAGTGGATGCTGGTCCAGCCCAGCCCCGCGAACAGCTGCCAGTAATACCCCAGCTTGCCCGCCGAGCGCACTTTGCTCGCGTGCTCGGCAGCCAGTCTGGCATCGCGGCGGAACGAGCCGCCGTAGATCATCGGCGCAATACGCACCACGTGGGACGGCTGGATATAGCGGCGCGGGCTTGCCATCAGCCACAGCACCCTGGGTTTGCCCGGTACCATGACCGCACCCGCCGCCGTGGCCGCCAGGATCAGTTTCTTGCAGCGTTCCGGGTAGTCATGGGCGAACTGCTGCGCCAGCGCGCCGCCCCAGGACACGCCTACTGCGTTGACCTGGCCGTAGTCCAGATAATCGAGCATGCGCGCGGTGAGCCTGGCCAGGCCCGGGAAGCGGTAGGGCCGGTTGGGCGTCGAAGAGCCGCCGACGCCGGGCACATCGAAGGCAATCACTTCCAGGTCCGGGTCCAGGGCCTGCACGAACGGAAACACCAACTCCAGGTTGGCGCCGATGCCATTGAAGATCAGCAGCGGCGTCATGTGCGGCTTGCCCGGGCGCACCGCCGTGCGCAGGGTCTGGCCGCCCAGGTCGATGGTGCGGAAGATGAACGGTTGCGACATGCTCAAGCCCTGTGAAGTCTTACAGCCGGAGGGAGATCAGTGTGGGAGCGAGCAAGCCCGCTCCCACATTTGGATCTCATTTCAGTCTAAACAACCTGTGTGGCTTAGCGTTCATGAACGTAGGTACCCGGCGCCGCTTCGGCTGCGGCGTAGGCTTTATTGCCCAGTTTCGCGGGGGCTTTCTTCAGTTTTCCGGCGCGCTCTGCCTGCCACGCCTGCCAGTGCAGCCACCACGAATCGGTGTGCTTGGTCGCATTCTCCTGCCACTCCAGCGGCTTGCCCGCCAGGCCGTCGCTGGTCTGATAGCGCGCCTTGGGGTTGCCCGGCGGGTTGAGGATGCTCTGGATATGCCCGCTGCTCGACAGCACGAACTCCACCTTGCCGCCAAACAACTGCGCTGACTTGTAGCAGGACTGCCACGGCGTGATGTGGTCGTTGGTGCCGGCCAGGGAGTAGATATCGGCGGTGATCTGCTTGAGATCGATGGGCGTGCCGCACACTTCCAGGGCATTGGCGCGCACCAGAGGGTTGTTCTTGAACAGCTCGATCAGGTCGCCGTGGAATGCAGCCGGCAGGCGCGTGGTGTCGTTGTTCCAGAACAGGATATCGAACACCGGCGGCTCATTGCCCAGCAGGTAGTTGTTGACCCAGTAGTTCCAGATCAGGTCGTTGGGGCGCATCCACGCAAACACCTTGGCCATGTCGCGGCCTTCGAGCACGCCGGCCTGGTAGGAATGGCGCTTGGCCGCTTCCAGGGTCTGTTCGTCGACGAACAGCGCCACCTGGGTATCCAGGGTGGTGTCCAGCACGCTCACCAGCAGGGTCAGCGCGTTGACCTTGTTCTCGCCCAGCGCCGCGTAGTGGCCCAGCAGCGCAGTGCAGGTGATGCCGCCGGAGCAGGCGCCGAGCATGTTGATGTCCTTGCTGCCGGTGATCGCGCTGACCACGTCCACCGCTTCCTTGAGCGCTTCGATGTAGGTGGACAGGCCCCACTCGCGCTGGGCCTTGGTCGGGTTGCGCCAACTGACGATAAAGGTCTGCTGGTTATTGCGCAGGCAGAAGCGCGCGAGGCTTTTTTCCGGGCTCAGGTCGAATACGTAGAATTTATTGATCTGCGGCGGTACCACCAGCAGCGGGCGCTCGTGCACCTGTTCGGTGATCGGCTTGTACTGGATCAGCTCCAGCACGTCATTGCGAAACACCACCGCGCCTTCGGTGGTGCCCAGGGTCTTGCCCACTTCGAAGGCGCCCATGTTGACCTGGCTGGGCATGCCGCCGTTGTGCACCATGTCCTTGGCCAGGTGGGACAGGCCGTCGAGCAGGCTTTTGCCGCCGGTCTCGAAGAAACGTTTGACCGCCGCCGGGTTGGCCACGCTGTTGGTGGGGGCCATGGCTTCGGTCATCAGGTTGATCACGAAGTGACCGCGGCTGATGTCCTGGGGCGACAGGCTGCTGTCGTCGATCCAGTCGTGCAGTTCCTTGCGCCACGCCAGGTAGGTTTGAAGATAGCGTTTATAGAGCGGGTTCTGGCTCCAGGCCGGGTCGCTGAAGCGACGGTCGTCGTGCTCCGGCACCAGCGCGGATTGGCCGAACATCACGTTCTTCAACTCGAGCCCAAGGTGGGCGGCATGTTTGACGCTGTGCAGCGGTTGCCTGATGGCCTGGGTCAGCACCATCTTCGCCGAGGCGAGTAAGTCCTTTTTGCGTAACGCGATGATCGGGTTCAGCCCCAGGGTGTTTTCCGAGGCCTGGCGTTTCAAGTCATCGTTGTTCTTGTCACTCATCTACGACGCTCCATTGTCCGAAAGACGAGTACCAGTCATGCCCGAGCGTCCAGTTTCGATACACGGCACAAACCAGGTACTGCAACTTGGGTGACCGTTGATACCGCATCGTCAAATGCAGGGAACTTGCCAGTTCCATTGGTTACCCGAGTTTAATTTTTTCCGCAAGCGGGCCAATCATTGACCACGCAACAGAGCATTCAAGCAGATGAAATTAGAAAATGCCCTCTAAAGCGCAGGAAGCCTGAGCTAGAGCATCAGCCGCACGACCGACTCGCTTGGGTCGCGGGTTTTGCCGGCGGCCTTGAGTTCGGCCAGGTAGTCGGCCCACAGCTTTTCCTGACGCACGGCCAGTTGGTAGAGGTAATCCCAGGTGAACAGTCCGCTGTCATGGCCGTCGTCAAAGGTCAATTTCAGTGCGTACTGGCCGGCCGGTTCCACCTTGATCAACTTAACGTGGAGCTTGCCGAATTGCAGGATCGGTTTGCCGTGGCCCTGGACCTCGGCGGAAGGCGAGTGCACCCGCAGGAGTTCGGCGGGCAGCTGGTAGGTTTCATCCGGCCCATAGGTGAGGCCGAGAGTGTTGGAGGTTTTGTGCAGGTTTACAGCGGTAGGGAATTTAGACATTGGCGATATTCCAAAATGTGGGAGAGGGCTTGCTCCCGATAGCGGTGTGTCCGTCAGCTTATCGGATACTGACACACTGCTATCGGGAGCAAGCCCCCTCCCACACTTAGAGCTGGGCGGTTACAGGATGTAGCGCGACAAATCTTCGTTCTGCGCCAGTTCGCCCAAGTGACTGTTGACGTAATCCGGGTCGATCTTGATCACTTCGCCATTTTGCGCACCGGCCAGGTCGCCTGCACTGAACGAGACTTCCTCCAGCAAACGCTCAAGCAATGTGTGCAGGCGACGGGCTCCGATGTTCTCGGTCTTCTCGTTGACCTGCCAGGCAATTTCGGCCAGGCGCTTGATACCGTCCGGCTGAAACTCGATGCCCAGGCCCTCGGTTTTCAGCAGTTCACGGTACTGCTCGGTGAGCGAAGCGTGCGGTTCGCTGAGGATGCGCTCGAAGTCACTCGGCGTCAGCGCCTTGAGCTCCACGCGAATCGGCAGGCGACCTTGCAGCTCCGGCACCAGGTCGCTCGGTTTGCTCAGGTGGAACGCGCCGGAGGCGATAAACAGGATATGGTCGGTCTTGACCATGCCCAGCTTGGTGTTCACGGTGCAGCCTTCGATCAGCGGCAGCAGGTCGCGCTGCACGCCTTCGCGGGACACATCGACGCCACCGGAGTTGCCGCGCTTGGCCACCTTGTCGATCTCGTCGATGAACACAATGCCGTTCTGCTCGACCGCTTCCAGGGCCTTGGCCTTGAGTTCTTCCTCATTGACCAGGCGCCCGGCTTCTTCGTCGCGCACCAGTTTGAGCGCGTCCTTGACCTTGAGCTTGCGGCTTTTCTTCTTGCCCTTGCCCATGTTGGCGAACAGGTTCTGCAACTGGCTGGTCATTTCTTCCATGCCAGGCGGTGCGGAGATGTCGACGCCAGAAACTTCGGCGACTTCGATCTCGATTTCCTTGTCGTCCAGTTGCCCTTCACGCAGACGCTTGCGGAACAGCTGGCGCGTGTTGGAATCGGTCGACTGCGCCGAGTCTTCGTTGAAACCCATGCGTGCCGGAGGCAGCAGGGCGTCAAGGATGCGTTCTTCGGCGGCATCTGCGGCGCGATGGCTGACCTTGGTCACTTCCTGTTCGCGCAGCATCTTCAGGGCAGCGTCGGCCAGGTCACGGATGATCGACTCGACATCGCGGCCCACATAGCCCACCTCGGTGAACTTGGTCGCTTCGACCTTGATGAACGGTGCGTTGGCCAGCTTGGCCAGGCGCCGGGCGATTTCGGTTTTACCCACGCCGGTAGGCCCGATCATCAGGATGTTTTTGGGCGTTACTTCAGCGCGCAGTTCTTCGGGCAGTTGCATTCGGCGCCAGCGGTTACGCAGGGCGATGGCGACGGCGCGCTTGGCGTCGTCCTGGCCGATGATATGGCGGTTGAGTTCATGGACGATTTCGCGGGGAGTCATGGACATAGTGTTTGGCGGCCTCAAGCGCAAATAAGCCTACGGCTTACTCGGCGAGGTCCTGCTCCTCAATGGTGAAGTTGTGGTTGGTGAACACGCAGATATCGCCGGCGATACCCAGCGCGGTCTCGACGACTTCGCGGGCCGACAGGTCGGTCTTCTTCAGCAGTGCACTGGCCGCCGCCTGGGCGTAGCCACCGCCGGAACCCATGGCGATCAGGCCGTGTTCAGGCTCAACCACATCGCCGTTGCCGGTGATGATCAGGGACGCGTCCTTGTTGGCGACCGCCAGCATGGCTTCGAGGCGGCTGAGGGAGCGGTCGGTGCGCCATTCTTTGGCAAGCTCGACCGCAGCGCGCACGAGGTGGCCCTGGTGTTTTTCCAACTGGCCTTCGAAACGCTCGAAGAGGGTGAAGGCGTCGGCGGTGGCGCCGGCGAAACCGGCAAGCACCTGGCCGTGGTACAGGCGACGCACTTTCTTGGCGTTGCCTTTCATCACGGTATTACCCAGGGAAACCTGGCCATCGCCGCCCATGACGACTTTGCCGTGGCGACGTACTGAAACGATGGTGGTCAAGGGGAGAGTCTCCACGCAGCGGGGCGAAAATGCCCTGATGGAAACTGATATGGGGGTGGTGGTGGGGATTTCAACTATAAGGGCTTTGTGCGGACAAGCGGCAGTGTCGGACTCATTCTGAAGATCAATGAAAATCCAATGTGGGAGGGGCTTGCTCCCGATGGCGGTGCGTCAGTCACTGAATGCTTGACTGAAACACTGCTATCGGGAGCAAGCCTCCCACATTTTGATTAGCGTTACGTCTGGATCAGCGGCTCTGGCGTTGTTGTAACAGCAGGTTGCTAAAGCCCGCACCAGCCAGTTGCTTCTGCGCCACGGTCAGTTGCTCACGGTTGCTGAACGGCCCCACCAGCACGCGATACCAGGTCGCTTCCTTCACCGTGCCGGACTCCACCGAAACGGTCTGGCCCAACAGGATGATCTGCGCGCGAACGCGCTCCGCATCCGCCTGTTTCGGGAACGAGCCCGCCTGCAGGAAGAACTTGGTCACCGGTGCTGCCTTGGTTTCGGCAACTGGCGGTGCCGGCGGCGGAGTGATCCCTGCCAGCGCCGCCTGGGCGCGGGCGGTGTCGATTTTTGCAGCTTCCGCCGGGGTCACCGGGGTGGTCGGCACCTGCGGCGTCGGCAGGGTTTTTTCCGGCACGGCATCAGGCGGCACGATCACTTCCGACTCGGGCAGCAGCGTGTAGAAGTCGTATTTCGGCTTCACTGGTGCGGTCGGACTGGGCGCGGTCTTGTTGGCTTCGGCCATCTTGCTGGCCTTTTGCTGTTCCTGCTTGACGCGTTTGACGTCGTCGCCCTGGCCCGGGTCCAGCTTCATCAGGAACACTACAAACGCGCCGACCGTAAGGCCGATCGCCATCCACAGCCAGCCCGGAATCGGCTTCTTTGCCGGGGCCTGATAGCGGCTCGCGCCGCGCTTGGGTGCTGGTTTCTTCTTGGCAGCCAACTTACATACGCTCCAGGGTTTCCAGGCCTAACAGTTCCAGGCCTTGCTTGAGGGTCCGTCCAGCCAGTGCGGCGAGGCGCAGGCGACTGTGCTTCTGGGCGTCGTCGGCGGCGGTGAGGATCGGGCAGTTCTCGTAGAAGCTGGAGAACAACCCGGCCACTTCGTACAGATAGGTGCACAGGATGTGCGGCGTACCTTTTTCGCCGACGCTGTTCAGCACTTCGCCGAACTGCGCCAGTTTGGCCGCCAGTTCGTGTTCCTGGGGGGCCTGAAGATTGATCTGGCCCTGAACTTCGCTGAAATCCTTGCCCAGTTTGCGGAACACGCCGGCCACGCGGGTGTAGGCGTAGAGAAGGTAAGGCGCGGTGTTGCCTTCGAAGTTGAGCATCAGCTCGAAGTTGAAGCTGTAATCGCTGGTGCGGTGCTTGGACAGGTCGGCGTACTTCACCGCGCCAATGCCCACCACGCGGGCGATGTTGCGCAGGTCGGCCTCGGCCAGCTCCGGGTTCTTTTCCTTCACCAGGGTGTAGGCACGTTCCTGGGCTTCGGTCAGCAGGTCGATCAGCTTCACGGTGCCGCCGTCGCGGGTCTTGAACGGGCGGCCATCGGCGCCGTTCATGGTGCCAAAGCCCATGTGCTCCATGTGCATCGGGTGGGTGACGAAACCTGCACGGCGGGCCACTTCGAACACCTGCTGGAAGTGCAGGGCCTGGCGCTGGTCGACGAAGTACAAGGCGCGATCGGCCTTGAGCACGCCGCTGCGATAGCGCACGGCTGCGAGGTCGGTGGTGGCGTAGAGGTAGCCGCCGTCGGCCTTGACGATGATCACCGGCAGCGGCTCGCCGTCGGCGGTCTTGAATTCTTCGAGGAACACGCACTGCGCGCCGTTGCTCTCCACCAGGAGGCCGGCGGCCTTGAGGTCGTTGACCACGTTGATCAGGTCGTCGTTGTAGGCGCTTTCGCCCATTACGTCGGCCATGGTCAGTTTGACGTTGAGCAGCTCGTAGATGTCCTGGCAGTGGGACAGGGAAATTTCACGGAAACGGTTCCACAGTGCCAGGCATTCAGCGTCGCCGGCTTGCAGCTTGACCACCAGGCCACGGGCGCGGTCGGCAAACGCCTCGGACTCGTCGAAGCGTTTTTTGGCCGCGCGGTAGAAGTTCTCGAGGTCGGCCAGCTCGTTGCTGGTGATCGGGTTCTCTTGCAGGTAGGCCATCAGCATGCCGAACTGGGTGCCCCAGTCGCCTACGTGGTTCTGCCGGATCACGGTGTCGCCGAGAAACTCCAGCACCCGCGCCACGCCGTCGCCGATGATGGTCGAGCGCAGGTGCCCGACGTGCATCTCCTTGGCGAGGTTGGGCGCCGACAGGTCGACGACCACGCGCTGGCTGTCGCCCGCTTTGCGTGCACCAATGCGGGCGTCGGCCAGGGCTGCATCCAGGCGCGAGGCCAGGGCCTGGGTGTTCTGGAAGAAGTTGATAAAGCCCGGGCCGGCGATTTCGGCCTTGGTGACGCTGGCGTCGGCGGGCAGCGCGGCGATGATTTTTTCTGCCAGGTCGCGCGGCTTCATGCCGGCCGGCTTGGACAGCATCATCGCGATGTTGCTGGCGAAGTCGCCGTGGGTCTTGTCGCGGGTGTTTTCCACCTGGATCGCCGGCGACAGGCCTTCAGGCAACACACCTTCGTTGACGAGTTGGGTGAGGGCTTGCTGGATCAGCTGGCGAATGGTGTCTTTCATGGTGTTCTCTTTCAACCGCAAGCGGCGGCGCGCGATGCGCAGGTGGAAAAACTGGGCATTATCCGTGGCGAGGGCGAGCTTGCCAACCGTTCAGACCGTATGGCGGACCTGCGGGCCTCATCGCGGGCAAGCCCGTTCCTGTATTTAAAGGTATTCACATTTCAACTGTGGGCGCTGGCTTGGCTGCGATAGCGATCTGGCTATCAATACAAATCCACCGGATCCACATCCAGCGACCAGCGCACCTGCCGGCCGCCGGGCATTTGCTCCAGGGCCAGCAACCAGCTGCTCAACAGCCGGTGCAACGGTGCGCGGGAGGTCGCCTGCAACAGCAATTGGGCGCGATAACGCCCGGCGCGGCGCTCCATGGGGGCGGGCACCGGGCCGAGCAGCTCGATGCCGCTCAGACCCAGCTCTGTCAGCAAACGTTCAGCGGCGCTGCAGGCCTCATCGAGAAAGCTTTCGGCCTGCCCCGGTTTATGGGCTTCGGCGCGCAGCAGGGCGAGGTGGGCAAACGGCGGCAGGCCGGCGGAGCGGCGTTCGCTCAGGGCCTGTTCGGCGAAGGCGAAGTAGCCCTGTTCGGTCAGCTGGATCAGCAGCGGGTGGTCGGCCAGGTGTGTCTGGATAATCACCCGGCCCGGCTCTTCGGCGCGCCCGGCGCGGCCGGCGACCTGCACGATCAACTGCGCCATGCGCTCGCTGGCGCGAAAATCCCCGGAGAACAGGCCACCGTCCGCATCGAGGATCGACACCAGGGTGACCCGCGGGAAGTGATGCCCTTTGGCGAGCATCTGCGTGCCCACCAGAATGCACGGTTGGCCTTTCTGGATGGTAGCAAACAGCTGATTCATGGCGTCTTTGCGCGAGGTGCTGTCACGGTCGACCCGCAGCACCGGGTAATCCGGAAACAGGATGCCCAGGCGCTCTTCGGCGCGCTCGGTGCCCGCGCCGACGGGGCGCAGGTCGACCTTGCCACACTGCGGGCAGTGGCGCGGTACCCGCTCCACATGGCCGCAATGATGGCAGCGCAGCTCGCCGTGGCGCTGGTGCACGGTCATGCGCGCATCGCAACGCTCACATTCGGACATCCAGCCACAGTCGTGGCACAACAGCGTTGGTGCGAAGCCGCGTCGATTGAGAAACACCAGCACCTGCTGGCCGGCGGCGAGGGTCTGGCCGATGGCCTGTTGCATCGGCCCGGAAATGCCGCTGTCCAGCGGACGGCTTTTTACGTCCAGACGCAGGAAGCGTGGCTGTTTGGCGCCGCCGGCGCGCTCGTTCAGGCGCAGCAGGCCATAGCGGCCGGTGTAGGCGTTGTGCAGGCTCTCCAGGGATGGCGTGGCCGAACCCAGCACGATCGGAATGTCCTCTTGGCGCGCGCGCACCAGCGCGAGGTCGCGGGCGTGATAACGCAGGCCTTCCTGCTGTTTATAGGAGCCGTCGTGCTCCTCGTCGATGATGATCAGCCCGGGGTTTTTCATCGGCGTAAACAGCGCCGAACGGGTGCCGATAATAATGTCGGCCTCGCCGTCCCGCGCCGCCAGCCACGACTCCAGGCGCTCACGGTCGTTGACCGCCGAGTGCACCAGAGCGATGCGCGCATTGAAGCGCTGCTCGAAGCGCGCCAGGGTCTGCGGGCCCAGGTTGATCTCGGGGATCAGCACCAGCGCCTGTTTGCCGGCCTGCAGGGTCTCGCGGATCAACTGCAAGTAGACTTCGGTCTTGCCGCTGCCGGTGACGCCGGCCAGCAGGAACGCGTGAAAGCTGTCGAAGCCTGCGCGGATCGCTTCATAGGCGGCGCGTTGCTCGGGGTTCAGCGGCAGCTCCGGCTGGGCCAGCCAGTGTTCATGGCGTGGGTCGGGCGCATGTTTGCGGATTTCGACCTGCACCAGCCCTTTGGCGAGCAGCAGGTCGAGGCTGTCCTTGCTCAGCATCAGCTTGCTTAACAGCTGATGCGCCACGCCATGGGGGTGCTGCGCCAGGGTGGCAAGAGCCTCACGCTGGCGCGGGGCGCGGGCGATGCGCGGGTCGTCGAGGCGCGCGCCGGGCACCGTGGACCAAAAGCGTTCCTGGCGCGCTTCGGCCAGTTCGCCCTGGCGCAGCAGCACCGGCAGCGCCCAGCTCAACGTGTCGCCAAGGCTGTGCTGGTAATACTGGGCGGTCCACAGGCACAGCTTGAACAGCGCCGGTGGCAGTGGCGCGGTGGCGTCGATGATCGCCACTGCGGGCTTGAGCTTTTCGGCCGGGACTTCGCTGTGGTCGGCAATTTCTACCAGGATACCGATCATTTCCCGGCGACCGAACGGCACGCGCACGCGCATGCCCGGCTGCAACTGCGCCCGCAGCACACCGGCCGGCGCGCGGTAATCGAACAGGCGGCGCAGGGGTGAGGGCAGGGCTAGGCGCAAAATGGCGTCGGGCACGCGAGAGGTCTCATCTAAAGGCAGGCGGTGATGCAGGGGCGCGAGCCTAGCAGACAGGGGGAGGCTTGGGGTAGCCGACAGTTTTCTGATGAAAGGGCAGTTCTGGGTTGTCAGCGCCGCTTGCGCGATTTGAAAGGTCTGTTAGAATCCGCGGCCTAATTACGTGCGGTATTCGACAATAGTGTCGAGTGGCGGCACGCTAGCCCGAGGAAGTGCCATGAAAGCCGATATCCATCCAGCGTACGAAACTATCGAAGTCACCTGCAGCTGCGGCAACAAGTTCGAAACCCGTTCGAACCTGTGCAAGCCACTGGGTACTGACGTATGCAACGAGTGCCACCCGTTCTACACCGGTAAGCAGAAAACTCTGGACACCGGCGGCCGTGTACAGCGCTTCGCAGATCGCTTTGGTGCTTTCGGCAAGAAACCTGCTGCTGCCACTCCGGCAGAGTAAGGTTCAAAAGCCTTATGGGCTTTTGCCAGCTGTTGAAAAAGGCGTCCCTTGTGGGCGCCTTTTTTGTGCCCGGTGTCCCGTCCTGAATAAGGTTTACACCTTCTGACCTTTCTTCAGGAGGACTCAATGGATACGGGAAAAAGGCGCAGCCAACGCGATTACACGCTAGCTTTTAAATTGTCGGTCGTAGACCAAGTCG